>JADZFJ010000068.1 GCA_020849935.1 Crocinitomix sp.
ATTAGTCCTTGTCGATGCTATCCTTAAAGAAAGCATCCCTGCAACAGTTGATAAGGCATTTTTTCAAAATTTGCTAAATTCTATGCCTGAGTATGGCGGATTTAAATACCATGCACAAGAGTGGTTTGGATATAAGGTGGATGGCACGGATTCTGTAGGTCCAAAACAAATTATTTGGGCTGAGGAATGGGGTGGTGAATATAAGTGGATAGATGAACTAGAATCCAACAGCGCTGAAGGTCATCAAGGTCAATTTAATGCGCTGGATTATATGTATTTACATAATCTATATTATTTGGTATACGGTGATGATATTGCAGAGCCTTTCGAGGAAACTTACGATTGTTTTTGTGGATCCACTTCAATGACGGACATTAGCCCTTTGCAATCCGAAGCAGGAAATACTGATATTGCAGAGACTAATATGACATTAGATCAAGTCTTGGATGGAGAGGTTACTTTACACTCAAATATGGTAAAACAATTATCTTTTCTCGATTTCTGCACAAAAGGTGTTTTTTCAGACTTTACAACCATTGGCACACGAAACATTAAACAACAATTTGATGATTACCATGACATTGGAATCTTGTTGAATGCTTTTTTAACCAACAACCATAACATTGCAGAAACTGGCGAAGTAAATATTGAAAGTCGTTTGGTAATTTGTAATACCAAAGAATTTAAGGTTTTAAATGGTGGCGTTATCAACCTTGACAAAGGCGAAATTTTAATTAAACCGGGAGCCTCATTAGTGATTGAAGGCGATGTACATGTTGCGCCTGGCACAAAAATAACAGTTGAATCAGAAGGCAAGATCGTCATCAAAAATGGTGGTAATTTGGATAATTCCGGCTTGATTCGTTTAGAAGATGGAGCAACTTTTGAATACGAAGAAGGTGCAAGATTTCAAATGAATGATGATTTGGCTGAGTTACATTTGGATGGAGGTGACTTGATTATCCGTGAAGATGCTGATTTTACGTTTGAAAAAGGTGGATCTCACAGTGGTCAAATTCGTTTTTCAGAATGGGGAGCTCACCTAATTGCTGAAAATAACACCACGTTCTCACTCAGAGGAAATAATGATAACGACCCAATTTTAATTTTAGAAAAGGATGCTGATTTTTGGTCAGAATCAACAGGTTTGAAATCAATCAGTTTAATGGACGGTAAAGTTGATTTGTATGAAAACGCGCGTTTTGTAGGTGTTCAAAAATTTGAGGCAACTGATGTACATTTTGATGGAATTGAACCGAATAGAGGGGCAATTTTATTTGACCAAACTAATTTGACAGCAAGCACATTTGATGAGGTAGATATTTTTGCTCCTTTATTTTATAAAAATGCTGGTAATTTAGTCATGTCCGGTTGTGAAGTCAATAACGACAGTGATTATTTGGTTAAAATTAAAGGAATGGGGTATGATATAAATAATTCTACTTTTAATGGAGCAGGATATTATATGATTTCGGCACAAAATACCCTCTTATTTTCTCGAGTTTCTGGTTGTACTTTTAATGGAACTCCAACTACGGTGGGTATCATTGATAATTCAAATGCAGAGGTTGAGGTGAATAGAAATAATTTTAATTCGCTTTATGTTGGTTTGCACAAATTGGATGGAAGGGCAAATGTAAAATGCAACAATTTTAACGACTTTGATTTTGCTGGAATTATTGCCCATAATAATTGTGTATTAGATTTATCTACGCATGGATTAGGTGGGTACAATGTTTTTACTAAAAACGATGCGGCCATTGGAACTAATATCGCCTTATGGGAAACGCAAAGTGTATTATTAAACAATGGTAAAAATACATTTGACGATTTAGGCAGTTTGCCAATTATTCAAGGTTCAATACAAATTTCTCCACCTCCAGGAATTAGTGCGGTAATTTCTGCCCACACCAATAAATGGAATTTGGCAAATACCGAACCATCTGCAATGCGATTTAACGTAACAAGTTCAACAGGCAGTGCCGTCACTATTCTGACAAGTTCGCCTAATTCGGCTACTTGTCCAAATACAGATATTTTCGTGTCTGGAAGTGGTTATGGCGTTCCAAATTTGACAGGTATAATGCCAATGGTACAAAGTCCGCATTTTAATAATGTTGGATTAGCTGCTGCGCTTGATATTTGCATAAATACCACCGAACAATTTGGAGGTTCCAGTGACCTTTTGGCACTCGAATTATTTGAAGAAGTTTTAATGACCTATCCATCCATGCCAAATTCTGATCTAACGAACTGGCTGGTGCGTTTTGGAGCTCAAAAAATGAAAAATACACTTCAAAAATTGGTGACAAATGGTGAAATAAATATTGCAGCCAATACAAGTCAATTTAGTACCGAAGTACAACGTTATGTGAATGTGCTAAATGCCTTAACCTCTGTAAATTTAAATACGACTAATTACAAACAGTTGTTTTATTTAGAAATGGATAAAGTTCATTTATTTCATCTACTCGGAAAGCATAATTTGGCAATTTTGACCTTATTGAATACAGAATCGTGTGGCTTAAATTTGAATGAACAAATGTATATAAACCATTGGAAAAAACAGTTGGATGAAGAAACCAAGAAAACATACTACGGCTATACCGCCGAATTTTTGGATACCATTTGGATAGACACCACCTACTATAAAATTCCGACGCAACAAAATTTCGGTAATTTTGGGTCGTTTATTGAAAATGCAACCACGATTGAGTTTTTTAACTGTTCAAATTACAGAAAACCAATAAAAATAGATGATGGCGAAAATTCAGTAAATCTTTCAGTACAACCAAACCCTAATCAAGGAATTTTTACGCTTTCGTATTTCCTACCAGAAGAATCGAACGGTGAAATAGTTGTTTATTCCATTGACGGTAAGCCGGTCTATCGTTTTACTTGCCAAACTGGCGAACATCAGCAGATAGTAGATATTTCTGATGTAGCGAACGGCACATATTTCTACAAATTTGTAGTTGACGGTGTTGGATTAAAACAAGGGAAATTTATTATCCAATAAACAAAAATTTGTAATTCAATTTTAAAGGGCGACTAAAAATCGCCTTTTTTTTGTTCCAATTTTCGCAAAAGGGATGGGAGCGGCAGCTTGACTCTTGTTGGTTGGTGCCCAACTTGTTGGGAATTGAAACCAACCAACAAGAGGCAACTACAGCGGATCAGCCCGCCCGCCCCCAACTTGTTGGGGGGGATTTGCCCAAATAAAAAATATTATTCTACCTCGTGGTAATTATTTCGCAAAGCTTTGACATTAAATGGCATGTATTGAAAGTTAGCATACTTCGTCTCTTTTTTGACCTTTATCACTGAAAATGCAGTGCTACTGGTTGCTATTTTTTGATGAAGACTATGAATTTTTGGCGTTAATTTGGGATTGATTTTGCCGTCAATTTGAACTCCGATCGGTCGGATCTGTTTGCCTCCATCTTTTCCATGAAAATGAAAATGAGCATCTTTAATATTTTCAGCAGTGTGTTTTTGCTTTAATTCTTCGTTGAATAAAAACTCTTTTAATTGCTGAGATTGATTCCATTCAGTCAATTTTTTCAGCATATAATGTAGGGAAACTTTGGCCAAATTATCTTCCAAATAACTTCCTCCGATATCGGAATGAACACCTGGAAACCAAACTTCATGGGTGATTCCTTCTTGATAATTCATTAAAGAGGGTTGAAATGGATTCCGAGTTTCGTCTATTGCCACGAGATGTACCGCTTTTTTTATGTTGCCAGCAATGTGGTTGTCTTTAAACAAATCTTTGGGCTTAGCACCAAATAACCTTGCAATGATAGTAGGTAATCCAAATGCGCTGACAGTATCCCAAACGCCTAAAAATTCGATAGAAACTGGATGAACTTTTTCATGCTTAGGATCGACATCTGAGATAATTTGTTCAACTACTTTTGTTTCTTCGTTTTCGATTGGTTTGATAGTGATGGTAATTCTGTTTGGAATTCCTTGAGTGAATATTTTTGAGGCCAGCATTCTAGCCGCTGCTGCTCCTCGACTAAATCCAAAAATATAAATCCGATCACCATTTTGCCAATCTTGAACTAAACGTGCATACGCTTGCTCTACAATTTTACCCACCGTACGGCCAGTTACGCCTTTCCAATTTTGACCAATCCAACGATTATCGTTATCGTTTCCGACTCCTCGGTGGTATCGAACAATTTGGTTTTCAGCGTCTTCTTTGAAGATTCGGTATAAATTAACGATATTAGTAACCAACCCATCCGAATTAAGTCCTGTTTCGTCATTCCACGTGCCGTCCAACAAGATGATGTGTTTTCGCTCCTTGGGAGGGGCATTAAAATCTTTTTCGTAAGTGGTTGTGATTTTTAAATTTTTCATAGCTTGGATGAGTTAGTTAATATTCCTCGTCCAAAATAGTAAAAAAAATAATTTCAAGAAGCTTTTATGCTATTTTTTTAAAGCAAGCGATTAAATTTTAGGAAGTTGGGTAGGGGTTAGGGTTCGATTTTGGTCAAAATTCTTCCTTTTGATTTGCATATAAATTCGTTGCGGATGGCAATCAACTCCTCACTCGAATAATTTGCATCGTTTTGTTCGGATAATTCTTGAAATCGGCGGTCTGCTTTTAATGCCAGCGTATCAACCTCCAAAGCTGTTGCGTTGAATCCCAATAATTTCAAGTGTTCTAAGTTTTTTAGTCGAGATAAGGCAACATAACCTTGACCGCGCTCGAAAGTTTTACTTAAATCCAATTCGGCGGCGTCTAAAGTCATTCCTTGACTTTTGTGCACGGTAATTGCCCACGCTAAGCGCAAGGG
>JADZFJ010000069.1 GCA_020849935.1 Crocinitomix sp.
AGATATGCATGTTTGTCCTAAATCAGAACCAGGGCCTGTTCCACATGTTGGAATGATGATAAATGAAGGAAGTTCTGATGTAAAAATTAATGGCTTTGGTGCAGCACGAAAAGGTGACAAGGCCTTGTGTGTAGGTCCTCCAGATAGTATTTCTGCAGGGTCAAGCTCGGTTAAAATTAATGGCAAACCAGCCGCCCGCATGGGTGATTCATGCGAACATGGTGGAACAATTACGGTAGGAAGTGTAAATGTCAATATAGGAGGTTAAAATGGAAGATAACGAATTAAATACCTTGTTTTTAGGTCGAGGCTGGAGTTTTCCGACAACTTTCAATAAAAGGGAAAGGGGTGTGGAAATGGTGAGCGCGAAAGACGATATCGATCAAAGTTTAGAAATATTATTAGGTACCACCCTCGGCGAAAGGGTATTACGTCCTGATTTTGGCTGTAACTTGGATGATTATCTCTTCAATCCGATTACCACCACTTTAGTCACGATGGTGAGGGATTTAGTCCAAACCGCCATTACGAGACACGAACCAAGAATTGACGTTGAAAAAGTGAACTTGAATACAGCCGACGCGGTAGAAGGTGTCCTTTTATTAGAGATCGAATACACTATCCGAACAACAAATGCTCGCAGTAATTATGTCTTTCCTTTCTATTTAACTGAAGGAACTAATACGTAACTATGGAAAGTCAAGAGTGTCAAAATAAAAACCCCTTACGCCTAAATGGTGTGGCACAAGAATCACGGTTTCCCGAAGCGTTGGATCCTACTTTGGTGCAAATTGATGGAAAAACACTGGTTGATTACCAAACAATTGCAAATGACTTTTCGAAACTTATCGAGTTTTATAATTCGGAGAATCAAAGAGATGGTGATTGGGAAACTTTCTTTAATTCGACAGAATTTGCGAACGAATCTTCGAAACCACATATCGCTTTATTTCATGCTTTCATTCAATTAATGTTGCATGCCCAAGAGGATTTGAATTTAATTACCACCAAACACCTTGAATTTTACTATAAAGACGCTCTTCAAATTGCTTTCAAGGATGCCCAACCAGATGAAGCACACATTGTTCTGGGATTATCAAACAATATTAAATCTCACCTGGTAGAGGAAGGGACACTCTTAAGGGCTGGAAAAGATAAAAATGGAAAACAACGTCTTTTTAAAACGAAAGAAAAAATAGTTGTTAATCGAACGCAAATTAGCGAGTTAAAATCGGTTTTTGTTGAAAAAACATTCCCGACCGAGGGGACTGCCGAAGAACAATTGATACCCTCAAAAGTATTGGTTTATTCTGCAGACGTGGCTAATTCGTTGGATGGTTTAGGTGAACCGGTGGATGAATCAAACCCTAAATGGGCACAGTTTGGTCAAAATCAAGCTGAAATCGAAACAAAGACAATGGCATTGTCTAAAATTGGGCTGGCCATTTCTTCGGATTTTTTAAGGCTGAATGAAGGGACAAGAAATATTACTTTGACGTTTAATTTTTCGAATGAAAATTCTATCTCTAGTATAGTGGCTGATGATTTTACAATTTATCTTTCAGGAGAAAAAAATTGGATTGAATCAAAACCGACTTCGGTGACTTATACAAGAAATACACTGATCATTAATTTTATTTTAGCCCCTGAAATTGATCCGATTGTTCCATACAATGAAACTGTTTTTGCTGAAAATTTTAATTGCACGAATCCTGTTCTTAAACTGCTGATCAATCAAAATGTAGCTAAAAATGTGTATGGTCAATTAGTTGATCTAAACCTAACTTCTGTTGAAATTACGGCTACGGTAAATGGAATTAAACAATTGGTCATTCAAAACGATTCTGGCAAATTGGATCCTACCAAACCATTCGAGCCTTTTGGAGCAAGACCAGTGCTTGGATCGACCTTCTATGTTGGTTGTCAAGAGGCCTTTGGGAAAAAATTAACGGAACTTTCGTTTGATTTTGAATGGATGAATCAACCTGTGTTTTCAAGTTATTATAATGCATATTCAACTAGCGCAACCTTCGATGATTTTAGGGTGAACGCTTTTGCTTTAAAAAATCGTAATTGGGAGTCGTCCACACTTAACAGCGATGCCCTAGATGGATCAGAAGGGGTGCAATTATTTGAATCGGATTCTGAATCTAAACATAAAATAATTTTTGATAATGTGGCGGCAATTTTTAACGAATCGGATCCTGTAAGCGATTTTTTAGAATTCACCAATCAACAAAAAAATGGGTTCGTGAAACTTGAGTTAGTTGCACCAAATTATGGCGGTCTAAAAGCCTTTGGACACGGTGATTACCAAAATTTATATGTCACACAAGCCACCAATTTAGCGAAAGGTGATGCGACAGCGGTCCTACCAAATGAACCTTATACACCTAAAGCAAAATCTTTTCAATTAGGTTACGTTGCATCGGAAACTATTCTCTTGAACTCAGAAACCGCAAGCACCACGAAACTGTATTTTCACGTCGGTGCATTCGGGAATTCAGATCAATCTTTATTGTTGCCAAGCACCGTCACTTTAGTTCCTAAATATGAAGATGAAGGTAATTTCTACCTTGGAATCACTAATGCCGAGCCTCCGCAAAATCTAAACTTATTATTTCAAGTTTCTGAAGGTAGTGCTGATCCGAATAAATTGCCTGAAAAAATTAAGTGGAGTTATTTAATTAAAGATACTTGGCAAGACTTTACGAGTGAAATCATTTCTGATTCTACAAATGGTTTTGTTAATTCTGGGATCATCTCTTTCCCGCTACCAAAAGAACTTAATAAAAACAATACCTGGTTAACACCTGATAAATATTGGATTAGGGCGAGTATTGCTGAAAATAGTGATTCTGTTTGTCAAGTCATTAACGTCCATCCTCAGGCAATTACGGCGATATTTTCTGACGACGGAAACGAATTAAGTCATTTGGCCGAACCTCTCGAAGCCAATACGATTGCGAAACTTAGCCAAAGTCAAGCGGTGATTAAATCGGTCGAACAACCCTATGCCTCATTCAATGGAAAACTTCCGGAAGAAGGAAATGACTATTATCGAAGAGTCTCTGAAAGATTAAGGCATAAAAATAGACCAATCACTATTTGGGATTTTGAACGAATCGTACTCGAAGAATTTCCTTCAGTGTATAAATTGAAATGTCTCAATCATACACGAATGAATGAGAATTATTCAGAACAAGCGCCTGGAAACGTCTCATTGATTGTGATTTCAAATTTGCGTAATCAAAACGCAGTAAACCCTTTACAACCGACAACAAGTCTGTCTACACTTACGGCTATCAAGCAGTTTTTAACTCCACTTAAAAATCCATTCATAGAGCTCCACGTTAAAAATCCAACTTTTGAGGAGGTTCAAGTAGAATTTAATGTGCGTTTTTATGAAGGCACCGACGAAAGTTATTATCAAAACCAATTGAATGAAGACCTCAAAAAATATCTTTCACCTTGGGCTTATGCTGATGGAGTAGATATTTCATTCGAAGGGGTGATCCACAAATCCAAAATAATAAATTTTGTGGAAGAATTGGAGTATGTCGATTATGTGACTTGCTTTAAAATGTATCACGTGATTGACCAAAATTTAACAAAACAAATTGATGTAAATGAAATCAGTCCAACCCGTTCCAGTGCCTTGGTTGTTTCGGCCACGCAACACCTGATAAATGTGCTCACAACCACGGCATGTGAATGTGATACCGAAAATGTTCAAGTTATTGTGGTGTCAGGAGGTATTGGAACAATGGTAATTAATCAAGATTTCGAAGTGAATAAAATTTAAATTATGATAAAAGGAAGCAGAAGAGACTTAAAAGAACTATTTAAAAATGGTTTAAAGCCGAATGAAGACCATTTCGGCGAGTTGATAGATTCGTTTATTCATCCAATGGATGACAATATTTTTCCGATCGATAATAAAATTGGTATTGGAACAATATCACCAGTGGCACTGCTACATATTGATTCGGGCAAGAAAAGAGGAGCATTTTTTGAAGGATCGAAAGACCCCTATTATCTAGTGATTGGGAACCCAGAAGATGCACACGTAATAATTTCACCTAAAGGATTGTTCGCTAAAAATGGTAACAACGATTCCGAACTGATTTTAAATGACGGTGGTGAGTTGAATGTCAAGGGTTCTTTCGTTCGAACTTCTGACGTATCTATGAAACAAGAAATAAAACCTTTGCATCTTGGATTAAAGGAAATTAGTGCCTTAAAACCAATTAGCTTTCGATGGAACGATGACAAGTCGATTGTGCCTGACATAAAATATGGCTTTATCGCACAAGAAATGGAGCAAATTATTCCAGATGTGGTGTACACGAATTCAACCAGTGGAATTAAAGGAATTTCTGAAATTGAACTTGTACCTATTCTTGTCAAATCGATTCAAGAACAGCAGGAGCAAATCAACGCGCTGAATGAAAGAATTGAAAAATTAGAAAAATTGATGCAAAACAAATAGAAAGCTGTGAGTACGCAAGACCAAATAACAATTAGTTCTTTGCCTTCTGAAAAGGCAAGCATGAATTATGACCTCCTCCGAAAAGAAGGACTGGATTATCTGCAAAAGGTAGTTGGAAAAATTTGGACCGACTACAATACACACGATCCAGGGTTAACTATCTTAGAAGAGTTGTGTTATGCTATTACGGATCTTGGATATCGTACTAATTTGGACATCAAAGATATTTTAGCGATTAATGAAAATGATGATTCCATTAAGGACCTAAATAACTTTTTCACTGCACGCGAAATCCTGACCAATGCACCTTTTACACAAAATGACTATCGGAAATTGTTGATCGATGTCAATGGAATAAAAAATGCATGGTTCGATTCTTCTAAGACTGCTGAAAATGATTTTTATTATGATGTTAATAATAAAGTTCTTACCCATCAATTAGTAGATGGCGCTCAACAAGTTTATTTAAATGGATTGTACGAAGTTTTGTTAGAGTTTGATGATTCTGAGAAATTTGGAGACTTGAATGACAACACTATTGACCTCGAATATACAATTCCTGCGGGTGAACTCAAAGGTTTAGCCCTCGAATTAACAGCCGAATTTCCATATTGGAGTGACAAATTAGAATCTACTTTTAGTTGGGATAATTTAAAAGATATTAAATCAAAAATCCGAAAACTTACCATCGTGATTGTGGAAAGAGTGCTCGGTTTCGAAGTCGAAATTTTGGTGAGCACCAAAAATGAAGTGACAGTATCGGTCGTGGATACAACCACCTCACCATATACCAACAAACCCGGAATTGCGGATACCCTTTTAAAAGCAATTGAAAGTTTAGTAGATCCTTTAAATACAGGTGAATATAATGTCTTGCAACTACAAAAAGAAAAGGTAGCAGAAACCAAGGTGATTGTTCAAAGAGGGTTAGATCGGGTGCATGAAAACAGAAATTTATGTGAGGATTTTGTCAAGTTTAATACACTCAAAATTGAAGAGATACTCCTGTGCGCCGAAATTGAAATTGCTGCGGAAAAAGATACCGAAGCCATCTTGGCCGAAATTTATTTCTTAATTGGTCAGTTTTTAGCGCCGGATATTAAATTTTATTCCTTCGCTGAAATGGTCAACAAAGGATATCAAACGGTTGAAATTTTCCAAGGACCTCGTTTAGATCATGGTTTTATCGACACGGCCGAGTTGGAGCTTAGTAGTAGACGTGAAAGTATCCATGTATCGGATTTAATCAATATTATTATGGATATTGATGGGGTAATCGCCATTCGCGATATCCAAATCGCCAATTTTCCACTGGGAGATTCTTCGATTTCTGCAAAAAGTGTGAAATGGTGTCTGCAATTAGCGTATGATAAGAATTTCGTTCCACGTCTTTCGCCTGAAAAATCGAAAGTTACATTTATCAAAAAGGGGATTCCATTTACCGCTAAACAAAGTGAGGTAGATGATTTGCTCGCAGCCAAAAAAGCTGCCCTCCGAATCGCAAATGAAGTGACTCACGAACTTGATCTTGAAATTCCAAATGGAAATTATTACGACCTAGAAAATTATTCGAGTATTCAACTTGATTTTCCTATTAATTATGGAATTGGTCATATAGGATTGCCGAATTCTGTCTCTGATTTAAGAAAATCACAGGCCAAACAATTAAAAGGATTTTTATTATTTTTTGATCAATTTTTAGCTAATTATTGCGCACAACTCGCCCATGTAAAGCATTTGTTTTCAATGAATGGTGATATTGATCGCACCTATTTTAACCAAGCGCTTTATGATATTCCAAATGTAAATGACCTATACACCGAATTTATAAATTTCGCTGATTTAGGCACAGATCCTGAAAAAGACGATAAATCGGTTAAAGCAGATAAATGGAAATCATTTACAGAAATAGTTCCTGCCACTCAAGCAAATGAACATCAAAAAAAGTTAGACGAATTGATCGAAGACGAAGAGCTCTTTTGCGAGCGTAGAAATGCATTTCTAGATCACTTGTTGGCTCGTTTTAGTTAAAAATTTGCCGACTATGTAATGTTGGCTTATTCATTGGATGGAAAAAAAGAACAACTAGAAATCATTAAAGATAAATTAGCCTTTTTAAATGATTATCCACAAATTAGTTACGAACGTGGAAAAGCATTCAACTATAAAGTAGATTCTTGGAATACTTCAAATGTATCAGGTCTTGAAAAGCGTGTGTCTAGGTTATTGGGAATCGAAAATTATAACCGCCGAGATTTGGCCTGCCCGCCGATTATTACCAATTTTATTAAGTACAAGGATTCCAAAAATAAATGGCGATTTAAGTTTGTCGATAGTGCCGCTAAAATTCTTCTCAAGAGTGAAGCTTATTCATCCGAAGCAGCTTGCGATACTGGTATTAATTCCGTGATTAAAAATGGAGTTGAAAGGAATAAATATGTCGAATTAACAACAAAATCGAAATTATATTACTTCAATCTCAAAGCAAAAAATGGTGAAATTATCGCCACAAGTAATTCATATAAACTTGAAATTGACCGCGAAAAAATAATTAATCACCTCATCGATTTGTTCTCTGGACAATGCAATGGTGAAGGCTTTTATTTAATTGAACATATCCTTTTGAGAACACGAACCAATGAGGACAAATTTTTGCCAATCAGTGTAAAAGATGAATGTGCCTGTGTTGGAAGCGAAGATCCTTATTCATTCCGAGCTACCTGCGTAATGCCTTATTGGACAGGAAGATTCCCAAACATGGATTTTAGACTCTTTGTCGAAAGAACCATCCGTGAAGAAACACCAGCCCATATTTTTGTGAAAATCTGTTGGATTGATGAAGTCCAAATGGCCAATTTTAAAAAAGAATATTACGAATGGTTAGTCGAATTAGCAAAAACGCCACTCGAGCAAGAAGAATTAACAAAAAAACAGAATCAGCTAATTACAATTCTCGATTCGTTGAGAAATGTTTACCCTGTATCATATTTATATGATTGTCAAGAAACTGAGAATACTCCAGTTCGTCTTGGACAATCAATTTTAGGAACTTTTATACCGACAGAAAATGAGTAGTACAACGCCAACATCATTAGCATCTTCATTAAATG
>JADZFJ010000070.1 GCA_020849935.1 Crocinitomix sp.
AAATAGAATTTGAATACATTCACATTCCGAATATAAAATATATAATAAAACAAATCAATAAGACTTTTGAAGGCCGAGATTTAACTAATGGACAATAAAACGCTTTTATGAATAAAATAACAATTGAATACATCCGGATTGGTTCTGATAAAATTATAACTAAGAATATTCCTATTAAGGAGTATTTTGATCCCTTGAATGAAGACGAGGTTTTAGAAATTACTTCGTCACCAATACATGCTCAACCATATCTTTACATTACGTCTAATAAAGCTGATTTAGTTTTTCTTAATCTAAAAATACTATTCGGCAAAGATTGCATTGAATTTAAACAAACCTTCTGGAATGATGGGGACAACATGGTAACTGAACGTATTGAAAGTGGCTTCAGAACGTATCATGAACTGATTATTTCCTCTAAAATTGATAAAAAAGGTAATACGGATGAAATAATAAGACTGGTCTTCAAAGACGAGAAAATTTTCCCGGTTTATCACGGCTTCATCAAAGAAAATAAGGATGGTTCTGATAATGAAAAACAAATAAATCTTAATGCAATTTTAGATCATTATAAAGCTCACAAACAAGATTTATAAGGAAAATAATCTAAGTGTAAATAGAAAACTAATTACCGAAGCAAAGTTTGTGGAATGCATGAAAAAGCTGCGGACGAATTGGCTAGATTAGGGAAGTGAAACTGTTGTTGCCAAAGAGTATAAAACGAAATTATCGAATATTTCGGACAAAGAAGGGGCAAAGGATGTACCGGATTGGGTAAATGGCAAACCTCCAAAGACAACAGAAACACCGAACGAATATGCCGTTCGTTTAATGAATGAACATTACCCAAATGGTTGGGATCAAACACAAATAGGAATGCCAGGCTCTGAATACCAAAAAATAAAAAAAAGTTACAGGGGATATGAATGATGCATCAAAATACATTGCCTATTATTTAGCGCATGTACACCGTATTAGTAAAAGCAACATAAATACTAAATTAATTGGGATTTATGATAGCACACATGAAGCTGAAAAGGCAATTGAACTGTCAAGCAAGTTGCCAGGATTTAAAGATTCATTAGATGGATATGAAATAATTCCGATAAGATTAAATAAAATACATTGGAAAGATGGATTTACAGAATTTATTGGTGAAAATGTTTTACCATCCAAAGAAATTGTTTGTGAGAATGATAAACAACTGGTTGAATTAGGTTTAAAAAAGGTCAACACAGTCTATCATTTTTTTGAGCATGGTCAAGAAAGAAATTTTGAGGATGAGGTGAGATGCATTGGTATATTTGATACGATTGAAAAAGCAAAGCAAGCAAATGTTTTGTTGGAGAATTTAAGTGGCTTCAAAGATTACAAAGATGCTTTTGTAATTATTCAGACCGAGTTAAATAATACGGAATGGTTTGAAGGTTTTAGGACCATATTCAGTTGAGTGTTGGTTTAATTTAAGTACTTTAAAATGAAAAAAAACTGGCTGAACAGATTTTTGAAAAAGCGAAAGATTAACGAAATTAGAAGGCAAATTGGCCGAAGAAATTGAAGAAGCCCTGAGCCGCGGCGATTTTGAAAAGGTGAAGGAGTTGACAGTTGGAGTAAAAACCAGTGCTGATTTTTTCGATTATAAATGGGTAAGTGATACTTATGACAATGGCAAGCACTTGTTAGGCTCTTTTGCTAACAAATGGGCAAAAGACTTATCGTGGGATGAGGTAGTTAAAGGTACGGCTAAGCGGAATGGGTTTATAGAGGAACGCGGGAAGAGGTTTTGACATTAGAAACAAAGGCAGTCAGAGAAGGCACTGAGATAGCTATTGCTAAGGGTTCGAAATATTTTATTTATGAAGCTGAAAAAGTGATTGGGGCAACAAGCGGAAAGGAAACAAAATTTATTCGAGTAGAATTGAATTCCGCAGGTGAGTTTCATGGGCATCCAATTACACGAGAAAAAGCTTTAGAATATTTAAGTCTTAAAAATTAATTTATGAAATACTATGGTTTAGAAATTTATGAGGGCACACCTTTAAAGGAATTAAACATTGATGAGAATATTCAATTAGCGGATCAATGGTTTAATCTGATAGAAGATATCACGTGTATAAATTATGTTATTCATGAATTCCTTCATTTTAGTGTTGATGTTGGGTGGTATCCCGATGCAACAATAAGTCCTGAATCACACTTTCGGATTGAAATCATTGAAGGTCCTTACACAGAAGGATGGTTGTTCTTTGAAAAAGAATCTCAGACCATCGCTCAAATGAAAGTCGATTTGCAAGAAGCAGTTGATTTAATTCAGCAATTCAAAAAAATGTCAATCGAGGAAATTTTAAAGTCCAAGATTAGAGAAATGCGCTAATCTTTCTATAAAATCTGGTATATGTTTTAAGAGAATTCAATTCAAGAAAGTTAATCGACATAGACCCAAAAACCTTAGTACAAATTGAAAGGCACATGGCAGAAGGAAAATTTACCGAATGCCATGAATTGATTGAGGCAGAATTGGCTAAATTAGAGAAGGG
>JADZFJ010000071.1 GCA_020849935.1 Crocinitomix sp.
GGATACAATTTAAATTGCAATTCATCCGTTGTGATTGATTCAGTACTTAAGGCAGGATTATTGTCGATCAAATCAAAACGTTCGGTTAAAATAACCCCTCGCATTAATTCAATTTGACCAAGTGTAAACGAATTTTGGCAAGTTTCTGCCGAATAATCCATGTAATTTTCCACCATGTCTGGCAAATCGCCTAAATCACCAATATCATCTGTGCACGTATTTTTTTCGATGTCACAATCTTGATTTGACTGATCGACTGCATTTGGTGTATCGTCTACCCCATCTTCTGCAGTGCAATCACCATCACCCCAAATATGCCGTAAGCCTAAATAATGTCCAACTTCGTGGGTGGTTGTTCTTCCGCGAACGTCAACTTCTCCACCTCCTGCAATTAAGGGATTCGGATTGTTGCTGCCAAAGGCTTCATACTGAATGACTACACCATCCGATAAACCATCCACCGAACCATCAGGCCAATGAGGTAATCCATCTGGAGGTGTAGCGTAACCTAATAAAAAAACAGTGCCAAAAAGCGACATGTCGCACACCCAAATATTTAAATAACGAGTCTGATCCCATGGGTCAATCCCTCCTTCGGCAGTTGATTTTACTCCCTCAGCAGGTGAAAGCGCCAAACTGAAAAAAGAAGTTTCTGCGGTATTTGTTCGCGTAATTCCAGTGGTTGGATTTCCTTCTGGATCGAAAGCGGCTAACTCAAAGTTGATATAGGTATCCCCAACAATCGAATTAAAGGTGTCGCGCACGTTACCCGCGTCTAAATTCAACCTACGGTAATCTGCATTTAATGAAGCTATTTGATTATAAATTACACTATCCGGAAGATTTTCTTCAGGGGTGTTAAAAACGATGTGAACTACCACAGGAATGGTGTAAACATCCTCACGATCTTGCGACCCTGTTAGTTTAGCTCGTTCAAAGGTTTCATTTACATGCGTTAGATAGCCTGGGTTATTTGCCTCTTGCTCGAGCAAAGCTTGGTGCGTATAACATCGGTGAAATTCTTGACTAAATCCGTTTAAACAGACGAGCGCGGAAACAAATAAGGTAATTTTTTTCATAAAAAAATAGTTCAACTCGTTCAAATATAAGCAAGTCTTCTTAATTTATAAACGCTCGTGTGAAAGTAATTCTAAAAAAAGGTGATAAGATTATTCAATTTCGACTTAAATTTGTCCGTATGTTCGAGCACCTCAAAGAAAAAATAAAACAAATTCCAACCAGTCCTGGGATTTATCAATATTTTGACAAAACAGGTGAAATCATTTATGTTGGCAAGGCAAAAGATTTAAAAAAGCGAGTCTCCTCTTACTTTAATAAAACCCAAAGCGAGAATGCTAAAACCGCAATTTTAGTGCGCAAAATTGTCGACATTAAGTATTTGGTGGTGGATACCGAAATGGATGCACTTTTGTTAGAGAATAATTTAATTAAGAAATATCTCCCTAAATACAACATTCAATTAAAGGACGATAAAACGTATCCGTGGATTTGTGTCACCAAAGAAGCTTTCCCCCGTGTTTTTTCAACACGAAGGGTGATTAAAGATGGGTCAAAATATTATGGTCCCTACCCCTCTGTAAAAATGATGTGGACTTTGTTGGATTTAATTAAAGATGTTTATCCGCTAAGAACGTGTAAATTAAATTTATCGGAACAGGCCATTAAAAAATCGAATTATAAGGTTTGTTTAGAATATCATCTTGGAAATTGTAAAGGACCTTGCGAGAAAAAACAAAGTGAATTAGAATATCAAGTTTACCTCACCGAGATTTCTAACATTTTGAGCGGTAATGTGAATTCGGTGATCAAAGAATTAAAAAATTTAATGGAGATCTGCGCCGCCGCCTTAAAATTTGAAGAAGCCTTAGAAATCAAGAATAAAATCCAACTTTTACAAAATTATTATTCGAAATCTGCGATTGTCAGTCCAACCATTCACAATGTCGATGTTATTTCCTTGTCAGAAGACACTAAATCGGCGTATGTAAATTATTTAAAAATTAATAATGGGTCGATTATTCAAGGACATACGGTTGAGGTCAAGAAAAAACTAGATGAAAGTGCCGAGGATATTTTGACTTTTGTTTTGGTAGAAATGCGCGAACGGTATGGGAAAGAATCGGAAGAAGTCATCACCAGTGTAAAATTGGATACTTTTTTTCCCGATCTAAAAATTACGATTCCCATACGTGGGGAAAAGAAAACCTTGTTAGAGTTGTCCGAACGGAACACCAAATTTTTTATGTTGGAAAAGCATAAACAAGAAAAATTGGTTGATCCAGAAAGACACACCGAACGGATTATGGAAACCATGAAAACAGATTTAAGGTTAAAAGAATGGCCGGTGCATATCGAATGTTTTGACAACTCGAATTTTCATGGAACCAATGCAGTTTCTGCCTGTGTGGTATTTAAAAACGGGAAACCAAGCAAAGGAGATTATCGCCATTTTAATATAAAAACGGTGGTTGGTCCCGATGATTTTGCTTCAATGGAAGAGGTGGTGTATCGGCGCTACAAACGATTATTGGACGAAGGCCAATCCTTGCCGCAAGTAATTATAATTGACGGAGGTAAAGGACAATTGAGTGCTGCCTTGACGAGTATTGACAAATTAGAACTTCGGGGCAAAATCACCTTAATTGGCATCGCAAAAAAATTGGAAGAATTGTATTATCCTGGCGATTCTGTTCCTGTGTACATCGACAAACGTTCCGAATCCTTGAAAGTCATTCAACACATGCGAAACGAAGCCCACCGCTTTGGAATTACCCACCATCGCAATAAACGAAGTAAAAATGCATTGGGAACAGAATTAACCACCATCGAGGGAATCGGAGATAAAACGGCGACTGATTTACTGACTTTTTTCAAATCGGTAAAACGAATTAAAACGGCTACTTTGGAGGAATTAGAAAGGGCGGTCGGACCATCAAAAGCAAAGGTGGTTTTTGATCATTTCACCGTTTCATAAAACGAGAATTCGTGGATTAAGGTTTTCGGAGCCAACGCGGCAAAACAATCGAACCAATTAACAAATAAGGATAATAAGACAAGGTGCGCCAAATCAAGGCCAAACCCACCGCTGAAACTCCTGCCCCCAAAACATAATCGGCAAACAATTCAGAAAAAGCATATTCTGCCATTCCACTGCCGCCTGGAGTTGGAGTTACCAGCATAGCCAACCACATAATCAATTGACGACCAAGAATAATAAAATTGTCCCAAAAATTTAGCCCAATAAAAGCAAATAGCACACAATTAACCACCAAAAACCGCGAAAACCAGGCGCCCATTGTTGCCAAAATCAACTTAATCCAATACAAGAACCGTTTATTTTTCAGCGCAACAGACGCCGTTTCAATGTCCTTTGCAAATTGATCCGCTTTTTCGGCACGGCGGCGCAAATAAGGTAATTTGTAGATTAATTTCACGAAAAAATAAATGATTTTTGGCGAAATAAATACCCCCGTAATTAACACCAATGTTATTCCTACGATAATCCCATATCCAATCCAAAAAACACCCATGCCGCTTTTGGCCATCGCCGACAATTGCACAGGGAACAAGGCTTCTACATCTATAAAAAACAACACCGTAGGAATCAATAAGACATAAAATAAATTATCCAAAATCAAGGTGATAATGACCAACGCCGTCGATTTTCCTAAAGGGATTTTTTCCTTTTCTAAAATAAAAAAAGCCACCGCCGAACCTCCCACTACGCCTGGTGATACCGCCGAGGCAAACTCCCACAACATAATCACCTGAAAAGATTGTTTCCAACTTAATTGTTTGTCCGTCAAAATACGAATGCGCCACATATAGGCCAAATCCCGAAGCGCCATAAAACAAAGTCCGAGCAACAAATAAAACGTGCTCATTCCTGTCCAATGCAAGGTCATTAAATTTTGACTGCCTTTGCGCCATTCGAGGAAATAAATCACCCCCACAATCGAAAGACAAATAAAAATAGCTAGGTAAACCCTTCTCTTACTAAAAAATTGGGAAATTTGTGTTTTGTTTTCCATTTCGCCTCAATCCTTTCTTTCTCGATGTCACTAGTGAATACTGAATTCTACTTCAATCCGCCGATTTTGATCACGGCCCCACAAATAAGCGTTGGTGGCAATTGGATTTTTAGAACCATAACCGTTATAAACCAAACGATCCGCTGAAATGCCTTGCTGAATTAAATAATCATACACCACTTTTGCACGATTTTCTGAGAGAATTTTATTGTTGTCTTCTATGCCCGAGGCATCGGTATAACCGTTAATCTTTACCTCAACGGTCTTATTCTCTTTTAAATAGATTACCAACGCATTTAAATTATCAATCCCTTTTCCTGAAATAGGCAATTGAAAGCTACTCGAAGCAAAAATCAACGAATCAATGATAAAAACATTGCCTAAGCCTTGCTCTGTTTTATTCGCCAAATAATAGGACAACAAACGATTAGGTTGCGGTGTTGATAATGTTTGCACATTCGTCCCTTTTTCATCTACCAAGCGATCGGAACGATGACCCGTTTTACTGATCACTTTAATTTCTATTCGGCGATTTCCTTCTCTTGATGATTTTGTGCTATTGCTATAAATCGGATTTTCAGGTCCATATCCATGAAATGAAATCCGTGCAGGATTATATCCCGATTGAATTAAATGATTATAAACAAACTCAGCTCTTTGCCGAGATATGGTGATGTTTTTCTCAACCGAACCAGAATTATCTGTATATCCTCCAATTTCAACCACCAAATTCGTGTCTACATCCAAGGCTCTTTTTAAGTTAATGATATCCGGATTTTGAGCAATATTTGAAAAACTCGTCATATTTGGTGCAAACTCCACATTGTACAATACAATATGAAATCCTACGGGAATTGCTTCAGGAACCACCACTAAATGCTCAATTTCAATATGCAATTGCGAACTATCAATATGTTCTGGAAGTGGAGGACATAAACACGTCTTCAACGAATCTGAAATCATAAATTCAGGATAAGGCTCAAAATTTCGAATCCGATCTCGTTGGGTTTGATACCTTGGACTAGTGTTTGCTCCATCTGTTCCTAAATCCCAATAATTCACGGCATCCCAGCTAGAAAAACCACAAAATTGTTTGAGCATCACCGCAGCAATAAAACCAGAGGCATGCCACCCATTCCAACAATGCAAATAAATGGGCCCAATTTCTGGGCTCATGGCCGATTCGTACGTGGCTTGCAACATGTCATAGACATGTGATGAATCGTAATAATCTTTTTGTTCGTATTTAAATTGATTGTAGGAATTATCAATACAATTGCACGTATCACCAAGCGGTGAAAACTCGAAATTTTCTCGGTACAAATAAATCCCTCTCGAAAATCCTTCTTCGCATAAATTACTAATTCCATCTGGTGGAATCGGATTGTGATTGTCGCGTTTGGCTAAAGTATGATAATAATTATTCCCACCACCACGATAAGCTACCCCGTGCAAAATTGGCCGCATGTTTCGTGTACCATACAAACTATCAAAACCATTGCCTTTGTTGTCGGTAATTTTATACAACAAATCAGTTTCGTTGTATCGGGTTTTGTAAAAATTAGGATTTAATTCAATGTTGGGTTCAATGGCAAGTAACGAATCAATATTTATATGTTGACCAGCGGGCACCACCAAATAAGTTGTTAAACCTATTTTAATTGTATCATTTTGAGAAAAAGATCTCCCAAATCCGAAGGCAATCAATACAAATACTATCCAACGCACCATAGCTACCAAAAATAAGGA
>JADZFJ010000072.1 GCA_020849935.1 Crocinitomix sp.
AAATGGATTTTCTTCCTGAAAAAATAGCGGATTATGCGTCAGAAATGACAAGTGCTGAGGATGAATTATTGGCAAGTTTGGTGAGAGAAACTCATTTGAAAATTTTAAGTCCTCGGATGCTTTCCGGTCATTTGCAAGGGCGGGTGTTAAGTTTGATTTCCCACCTGATGCAACCAAAATATATCCTGGAAATAGGAACATATACTGGATATTCGGCTTTGTGTTTAGCCGAAGGATTGCATCCCCAAGGACGTTTAATCACCATTGATAGAAATGAAGAATTAACAGATATTTTGACGAAATATCTAAAAAAATCAAAATACAGTCATCAAATTGAGAGTAAAATTGGCTATGCGGCGGATCTAATTCCAACCTTGCCAAATGAAATTGACTTGGTTTTTATCGATGCCGACAAACCAAATTATAGCCTATATTTTGATTTGGTGATAGACAAAGTTCGTCCCGGAGGATTAATTTTGGCGGACAATGTTTTGTGGAGCGGAAAAGTAGTGGAAGAAATTCGATTGAATGATAAAAGTGCTGTGGCAATTCACGAATTTAATCAAAAAGTACACAACGATCCACGTGTTGAAAATGTACTTATTCCGATTCGGGATGGAATTATGGCATTGCGTAAAAAATAGAACAAAGCATGAAAAAGATCTTAGATTTCAGAAGTGACACCGTAACAAAACCAACCTTGGAAATGCGCCAATTTATGATGGATGCGCCTGTGGGGGATGATGTTTTTGGCGATGATCCTACGGTGAACGAATTAGAACGTTTGGGCGCTGAAATTTTTGGGAAAGAGGCTGGTTTGTTTTGCAGTTCGGGCACGCAAACCAATCAAATTGCTATTAAAGTGCATACACAACCGGGGGATGAGGTGATTTGTCACGAAGAAGCACATATTTATCGGTACGAAGGCGGGGGAATTGCGCTAAATGCGGGGGCTTCTGTTCGTTTGTTACGAGGAAATAGCGGGCGAATTAATCCCAACGAAATTGTGGATAATATCAATCCAAACGATCAGCATTATCCAAAAACCACCTTGGTGAGTGTAGAAGATACAGCGAATCGGGGTGGGGGATTGGCGTATAATTTTGAGGATCTCCAAACCATTTCAACCATCTGTAAACAACAGGGATTGGCCTATCATTTAGATGGCGCACGTGTTTTTAATGCGTTAGCAGTGAATCAAATAAATCCAATTATCTACGGGCAACAGTTTGATACAATTTCTATTTGTTTGTCGAAAGGATTGGGTGCGCCTGTGGGTTCTTTGCTTGTTGGGAGCACCGATTTTATTTCAAAAGCACGCCGGGTACGCAAGGTTTTTGGGGGAGGAATGCGACAAGCTGGAATTATTGCTGCGGGTGGAATTTTTGCCCTTAAAAATAATGTCGATCGTCTGAAAGAAGACCACCAAAATGCAAAATTGGTCGAAGAAATTCTCAAAACTCAAACCTGGGTGAAAGAAATTCTTCCTGTTCAAACAAATATTGTGGTAGTGCTTTTGAAAGATGGGTTAAATGAACTCGAATATGTAACAAAATTACGCGAAATGGGTATCCTATGTGTAGGTTTCGGCAAAGGAAGAATTCGGTTCACAACGCATTTGGATGTTTCCACTTCGGACATCGATGAATTAGCGGAACGGTTGAAAAATGGATAGAAAAAACAAATAAAATCATCAATGAAAAAACAGACCTTTATTTTTTCCTTATTGACCTTTATTTCACTTACCTTGTTGGCTTGTTCTGATTCTGAATGGAGCAGTGAAGACAAAGGGAAATTAATTGATAGATGCCGTGCAGAAGGAGGAAGTAGAGCGTATTGTAATTGTTATTTAGAAAATGCGATGGAAAAATATCCAATTGCTTCAGAAATGGATCAAATGGATTTTGAAACAGCCGTCGAATTATCGTTAGAATGTGTAGAAAAATGAAAATAATTGTTGGAATCCTTTTGGGATTATTAGTAGTAAGTTGTAATGGAGATCAAGCCGATAACAAGGTGATTTCGATGGAAGATTTGGTGGGTGAGACTGGGGCTCAAGATGATCCAAATGGGAACCTTTCTGGAGAAGATTCATCGCGGTTTACTCCAGCTTTAGGCGGATTTATTCGAAACCAATTAACTCAATTTGATACCTTGGACAATCAAACCACTCACCCAATGGATCGTTTTGGGTTTAGCCAACGAGAAAAATTAAATTTTATCAGCAAAGCAGAAATAACAACCAAATCAGGGCCTCAACATCCATCTGCTTCTTTGTATTATTATACGTTTTCAGACACTCTTAAAACAAAAAACGCCTTCTACAATTGGCTCGATTGTTTTGGAAAGGATTGTCATCTTTTAAAATTGAATGAAGAAATTAAAACCTTGGAAACCAATCCTGTGTTCTCGTTAATTTACGACACCACCATTGTGGTCATTGATTACCGATGCGAAGATGCAAAATTTAATTGGAAACCGTTTGAAGACAGCATAGTTTCCAGATTTGGATCAGAATATAACTATAAATTAAAGGTCGGATGCGGAGGACCTGTCAGTTGGAAATAGCGAGAAATCTAAAAAATATTTTTTCATTGAACCAACCAATGAAATTTACCCCATTTTTTTTCGTTTGAAATTAGAAGTAATCGTTGAATGAAAAAAATCCGCGAAATAGGAACCATTTTAATCAAGTTTTTTCCAATTCAATTGCTCATTCTGCAATTGAAAAAAAGCCATTTTATTTTTGGAGTTTGGTTGATTTTTTTCGCGCTAATCACTCAAAATTTAGGCTCAAAATACGGAATTCCTTACCTTTTTTTGGCGCCTGAATATTTAGGTGAGGTAAATTGGTTGTCTTATTTTATCCTTGGCTTTTCCATCGGTGGTTTTTTTATGGCGTATCACTTGTACACCTATATTATTTTAGGCCCTTCTTTTCCTTTTTTGGTCACTCTTGCACGTCCGTTTTATAAATTCTCCATTAACAATTCAACTTTCCCAATTCTTTTTTACTTTTTGCTGATCTACAATATTTACCAAGTTCAATGCAATGAAGAATTTGTGAGCATAGGGCATTTTTTGGTCGAAATCCTAGCCCTGACTGGCGGGATCGTTATTTTTATCATATTTTCAGTACTCTATTTTTTCAAAACCAACCTTGACATCATCAAACTAAAAGGAAAAGAGTCGTCCAAAAAAAGAAGTTTGTATAGTACGGTGAACACTCTTTTTTCACGCAAAAATTATTGGTTCAAATCTTCTCCAAATGCAACTTTACAAGCCTCTTATTATTTCTCATCCTTAGGTCGAATAGCAAGGGTGCGTCCTTCTGATCATTACGACCGTAAAATGGTGCGCGAAATCTTTCGACAAAACCACCTCAATGCTTCCTTTTTTGAAATAATGATGGTGTTCTCTTTTTTGGCCATGGGGATTTTGCAAGATTTTATTGTGGTTATCATTCCTTCGGGAGCGAGTTTTTTCTTATTGTGCACCATGTTGCTGATGGTGGTGACTATTTTCTATTCCTGGTTTAAAGCTTGGGCCTTGAGTGTCTTATTTTTGACACTTATTTTAATCAATGTCATTTCAAAAACGACTGGTTTTCTGCAATCCGATAATCACGCGTATGGCCTTACGTATGAAAACAAAGCGCCTTATAATCTCCAAGCTTTAAAAGATCAACAATTTGATGAGGTGGCACTTAAAAAGGAAATTTTACACCATGAAAAAATCTTAGATAAGTGGAAAGTGAATGCCTCCATTGCTCAAAAAACGGACAAACCAAAGTTGGTCATTGTCAATTGTTCTGGTGGCGGTTTACGGGCTGCCATGTGGACCCATTTCATTTTACAAGAAGTAGATGAACGCACCCAAGGAAGTTTTATGGAAAGTACTCATCTGATGACAGGTGCATCAGGAGGAATGATTGGTGCGGCGTATTTCCGTTCGATTTATGCTTCGACAAGTTTCGAAGAACGTTTGACAAAAAAAGAAACCTATCTCAACAATATTTCCAAGGATTTATTGAACAATGTGGCCTTTAATTTGGTCGCACACGACTTATTTTTGAGGTACCGTAAATTTGAATTTGAGGGACAAACCTATTTGAAAGATCGAGGTTATGCATTTGAACAAGAATTAAATCACAACACTGAATTTTTGATGGACGGGCAGTTAAAGGATTTTATCTCACCTGAATACACGAGCAAAATTCCGCTCATGGTATTTTCGCCAACAATTATCAACGATGGTCGTAGGTTAATTATCGGTGCGCAACCGTATTCTTTTTTGAACGGCGTTAATTTTGAAAACAAAGGAATAGGGCCCGAAAATGTGGAGTTTTCTAAACTCTTCAAAAACAACAACGCCATGAACGTTAAATTTACTTCGGTGATGCGTATGAGTTCGACCTTTCCCTATATCTTGCCCATGGTCTCTTTGCCAACATCACCAGAAATACATTTAATGGATGCCGGAATTCGTGATAATTACGGCACAAAAACAACTGTTCGATACATTGTTGCCCTAAAAAAATGGTTAAAAGAAAACACAAGCGGCGTGGTCATTGTCGAAATTAGGGACGTAAATAAAGATTATGATTTTGTGGACAATGGAAAATATTCGTTGTTTGACCGTATGACAAAACCAGCGTCAAATTTTTATGGTAATTTCTACCAAACACAAGAGTTTAACGCCATCGAATTAATCGAAAATTTGAACGCAGATGATCTGAATATTGAATTAGTTAGTTTTTTATTGCGCAAAGATCCCACCGAAAAAATTGCCTTGAGTTGGCATTTAACCCAGCGCGAAAAAAATGACATCAAACGTTCATTCCAGAGTGAAACAAATCAACGGGAATTAACCAAATTGCTCCAATTAATCAATCCTCGAATTCAATAAAATGAAACCTCGTTCAGCTAGTTGGAATTTCAAAAAGTACTTCTTGTGGATGCTATTCACGACTTTAGTGAGCGGATTTTCTAGCTCTGTCAATGCTCAAAATTCATTGGATTTTTTGGGACAAGTGGGGTTAAACCGAATTGGCGTAGGAACAGAATTTGGGGCACGATTTGCACATCAAAAGCATAATTTTCAAATAGGTGTACGTTTATATGAACCCGATTTAGTGTTTGAAAAAAACACCCTCGGAACTTCTTTGGCTTATTTTTATTCCTTTCGTACGGATCGTAAAATGAAACTAAATTTAGGACTTGGAACCTCCTTCTTTTTCGAAAAAAAAGGAACCAACCACCTCATGCTTATCGATCCAAAAATCCTCCTTCAACCAAATTGGTTGATTAGCAATAAATTGACCTTTCAACTGTCTGGAGGAATTGGTACAACCATCAATCGTACTACCTCCGAATTGCCCATCAATCAGAAAAATTTTGTTTATTTGAACTATGAAATGGCCATTGCTGTCTATTATCGTTTGTGGAATTCTCCTAGGCCTTAGTTTCGCGTGCGAAAAGCAGGCAATTCACCCGAACGTGCCTATAATTGGACACGCAGGAACCTCTTTGTCGCAAGAAAGAGCCGTTTTTCCGCCCAATTCTGAAGCTTCTATACTTTATGCATTGGATGTTTTAAATGCCGATGGAGTAGAGGTAGATGTTCAAATGACCAAAGATTGCGTTTTAGTCCTTTATCACAACGATTTTTTGGAAGATTATACCGATTTGACGGGTTGCATCAATTCAACCAATTTTGACGAGCTGCAAAACACAACGTATTATAGAAATCATCAGATTGTTCCTTTAAACGAGGTCATTCAGTGGACAGTAG
>JADZFJ010000073.1 GCA_020849935.1 Crocinitomix sp.
CGTCGATTTAACAAAACAATGATCCAATAAACCAAGGTTGCAACAGCGGCAAGTGTGGCAAAATCTCTTTGGATGAACTTGACCATCATGAAAGGATTCAAAAAAGGAAAAACGTAAAGTCCAATTAATGGAATGGCAGTTGGTTAGATCTGACAGTGCATCACCAAAACGAGTTTATGAATTTTGTAGAAGACGTGTATACGTCTTACAATATTTTTTCAGCATTGATTTTGCGTCTTCACTCCCGTAAAAAGCCGCTTTTGACATCCAGTTACAGAACTCCAAAGGATCTCCTTGGTCGTAATAAATAACCGCGCAGTTGTAATAAACATCGGCATCGGTTTCATCAATTTCAAGTATAGTGAAGTAATCGGTTAAAGCTCCGGTATAATTTAAACTATCTGTTCTGATCAAAGCACGACCAAAAAGCGCATTTATACTCATTGGATCCAATTGGATTGCTGTATCATAACATTTCAATGCCTTATTTGTCTCACCTATATATTCATATAGTGTTGCCAAATCAATATATATTTCTGCGTTTATTGAATCAAGCGAAATGGCCGTAAAAAAATCCTTCTCGGCTTGCAAGTATGCTCCGGTGGCATCGAGTGTTTTAGCACGTGACCAATAATTCCAACTAACCGAGCTATCTAATTGAATGGCTTTATCATTGTCGATTATAGCCAAATCATTCTTGCCTAAAAACCTATAAGCATCTGCTCGATCGGTGTAAAAGTAATCTCGCGTTTTGTCAAGAGCTATGGCTTCGCCATAATATTTAATCGCTTCCTTTTCTTTGTCTGAATAGTAATAACATTGACCTATAAAGTTCAGTTTTTCAGCTGACTTTACAGATTCGTTAGCTCTGCTAAAACTCTTGATCGCTTCGTCCAATCGACCATCATCCAAGTCAAACAAGATAACGCCTTTTAAGTAGTAATTAGAGCCATCTGTGTTATCTAAATTTATTGCTTCATTCACATTTAAAAGGGCTAGGTCAAGACGATCTTGGAAATAATAGAATTCTGCCAAATAACCATAGCATAAGGCATCACCAACAAATTTTTTGCGAGCCTGCATGTAAAGAAGCTCTGCGGTATCCAATATTCCAGCATCTTCATAAATGTATGCCTCGTATAAATAGCCCTCACTATGATTCGGAAACTTTTCTTGAAAGCTTCTTATCGCCTTTAATGCCTCCGGGAGAGAATCGATTAAATGCTTGACCATGACCATATTGTAATTAGAATACAAATGCAATGGATTCAATTCAAGATTTCGATTGAAATAAGTACTAGCCGAATCAAATTGCTCCAACATTAAATAACTTGCTCCAATGGCATTGATAGCTGTTTGATCATTCGGGTTTTTAACTAAAAACGTTTGTGCCAGTACGAGAGATGTTTCAAAATCATCCTGAAACATTTTAACTTTGATCAAGAGTAATTGAAGACTTGTATCTGATTCTAAAAGTGGGCATTTTAACAACACTTGCTCGGCTGCATCAAATCTTTTCTGATTGACCAAACTGACAGCCTCCAAATCGCAACTTTCTTTCGAATATGACCAGAATGAGGCAAAGACTATTAATAAAACCAAACTAAACCGAGTCTTCATAAACTAACTATTTAATTATTCGAGAATTCACTATAATTACCGAAGGAATTCCTTGAATAATGTCTTGTTTAAATGCTTCGTTTGTCATACCATTTCATTTGGTCCAAAGGTAAGGATTTTAAAAACTAATTAAACGTCTAGAAACGAAAAACGCCCCAATTTACATGGAGCGTTTTTCAAAATTTTAAAATGCGATTAACGTCGATTTAACAAAACAATGATCCAATAAACCAAGGTTGCAACAGCGGCAAGTGCAGCCACTACGTAGGTCATTGCTGCCCATTTTAAGGCATCTTTTGCACCATCGTATTCCGAAGCGGTTACAATTCCATTGCTATTAATCCAAGCTAATGCGCGTTTACTCGCATCAAATTCAACTGGTAAGGTAATTAACGCGAACAAGGTGATTGCAGCTTGCGCAGCGATAATGACATAAATTAACGTCGGAATATAAGCACCTAAAATACCCCCCGCAAAGGCCATCGCGATCACGATAATATTCATGATCATGCCGCTGGCATTTTGAATTGGAACGAGTTTCGATCTCAACTCAAGCGGTTTGAAGGCATTCGCATGCTGAACGGCATGTCCACATTCGTGGGCAGCCACAGCAACTGCCGCAGCGTTTGCATGGTTATATACTGCCTCGCTCAAATTCACTGTTTTATGAATTGGGTGATAATGATCGGTTAATTGACCTGGTACGGCAATCACTTTTACATCATAAATGCCATTATCACGCAACATTTTTTCGGCCACTTGTTTACCCGTCATCCGATTCGCTAATTGAACCTTCGAATATTTTTCAAATTTCCGTTTTAAGGTATTTCCAACTAACCAACTAATGAGCATAAAAACACCCCCAATGATCATTGGTCCCCAATAAAACGTTGCCATTCCTTCTCCCATTTCTCTTCTTATTATTTTTAGCTAAAATTACCGTTCTCCTGTAAATCTTAAAATAGACAAAAACAAATTAATGAATAAGATATAAAGCGTGAGCCCACCCATTAACTCTTGCTTTTTTCTGTCCTCAACTGATAAAGAAGTGTTTACTGCCACGGCTTTCATACGTTGCATTTCCCATGCTGTTAATCCAGTGAAAACAAACAAACCTAAAAAGGAAATCACGTAGCCCATGGTATTACTATCCATAAACACATTTACGATTCCAGCGATAAACATTCCAATAAAAAGCATATACAGTAAACTTCCCATTTTACTCAAATCGGTTTTTGTATAATAGCCCATCAGCGCCATCCCTCCAAAAGCACCAGCAGTTACAAAAAAGGTAGTTGCAATTGAACCAGAGGTATAAATTAAAAAGATAAAACTTAAACTCACACCAATTAAAACTGAGTAAAGGATAAATAATCCCATCACACTCATAAACGCCATTTTTTGATAGCGAAATTGGATTAACAATACCAAAGCAAGTGGTGCAAACATGATGACATACCCCAATGGTGAAAATCCAGTTGGAGTGAAGGCAACACTTAAATACCAACCTGACTTAGCTGACATATACGCTATAAAGCCAGAAATTGAAAGTGCCAAAAACATGTATTTATACACATTGGCGAAAAAGGATCGTGACAATTCAATCAAATTTGAATCATTGTCAATTACTTCGTAATTATTATGATCGTAACTCATTTTTTTATGTTTTTTAGATAATCAAAATTAATAAAAATTAGTTCTAATTTTGTAGGTAGGTAAGGACAATAATCTTACCAAATAGAATTAGCTGACAAATTGACTTAAAACTGAGAAAAATGATAGTAGTTACAGGTGCCGCGGGCTTCATTTCGTCATGTCTTGTAGGTGAATTAAACCGATTAGGACATGCTAACATTGTGGTAGTGGATGATTTTTCTCGTGCTGATAAGGCGGCAAATTTGGAAGGAAAATCGATGGTGGCAAAAATTTCTCGAAAAGATTTTTTTTCGTGGGCGGACGTTTTTGCCAAAGAAATTGACTTTGTTTTTCACCTAGGTGCGCGCACAGACACTACCGAATTTGATGTGCGTATTTTTGACGAATTAAATGTGAAATACTCGCAAGACATGTGGGAATTTTGCGCTAAAAATGAAATTCCATTAGTATATGCTAGCAGTGGGGCTACTTATGGAATTGGTGAAAATGGCTATTCTGACAGTCACGAGTTAGTGGCAAAATTAAAGCCTCTCAATCCTTACGGGGATTCAAAAAACAATTTTGACAAATGGGCTTTGCAGCAAGAAAAAGCACCTCCGTTTTGGGCAGGATTGAAATTTTTTAATGTGTGCGGTCCAAATGAATATCACAAAGGGCGAATGGCTTCGGTAATTATGCACGCGTTTAATCAGATTAATGCCACGGGAGGAATGCGGTTATTTGCCTCTCACGATCCAAATTACAGAGATGGCGAACAATTACGCGATTTTGTGTATGTAAAAGATGTGGTAAGTGTTTGTGTTTTTTTAATGGAAAATAAACCAAAAAGTGGCTTGTATAATTTGGGAACAGGCACGGCACGCACCTTTTTGGACCTCACAAAAGCTACGTTTAAAGCCATGGAAAAAACCGAGAACATTTCGTTTGTACCAACTCCTGAAGACATTCGAGATACCTACCAATATTTCACTGAAGCAGATATGACGAAATTAAAATCGGTTGGATATTCGAAAGAATTTTATACTTTAGAGGATGGTGTGCAGGATTATGTCACCAATTATTTAAAAAACCACCTATACAGTTAAACTTATTTCATGTCAGACGCAAACGATATTCAACAACGCATTTTTGAGACCATTAAAATAAAACTTTCCAAAGAAGAAAAATTGGCTACTGTTTTAATGGACAAACTTTTTTTGAGTCAAGATGCGGTTTATAGACGTATGCGTGGAGAGGTTCCGTTGACGATTTACGAAACAAAAACCCTTTGCGAAGCTTATCAAATTCCATTTGATGAAATGGGAGTATACAAAAGGGGAGTTGTTAATTTCTCCTATTCGCCTGTAGATCGAATAGGGCTTAATTTTGAGGATTGGTTGATTGGGATTCGAGATGGATTAATCCATATTAAAAAAATGGAGAATGCGCACATTACGATGAGTATTATCGATACGCCAATTTTTCAACTTTTTAACTTGCCACATTTAACCCGTTTTAAGTTTTTCTTTTGGGCGAAAACGTATTTAAAGATTCCTGCTTACGAAAAGGAACTTTTTAAACGTGAAAAAATTGATAAAAAGGTTTTGATGATTGGCATTGAGGCACACAATATTTACAATTCGATTCCTACCACCGAAATATATTCGAACGAAACCTTGCGAGGTACTTTGCGACAAATTCAATATTATTACGAAGCGCATTTGTTCGAAGATCCCTCTTATTCTCTTGAATTATTGGACAATTTATTGGATTTAATTAAGCACTTGAAAGCACAAGCAGAAATTGGCCGAAAATTTGCCTTTGGCAACGAAGCACCAAACGCAGGCAATAAATTTGATATGTATTACAATGAAACTTTTGTTTCAGATAATACTTATTTGGTGAAATCAAAAGCAGGATCGTTGGTGTACTTTTCGCACAATATTTTAAATTACTTGCACACAAAAGATCCTTATTATATTCAAGAATCTGAATTTGTTTTGTCTAAATTGATCAACAATTCCACCCTAATATCGGAAGTTAATACCAAGGATAGAAATCGCTTTTTTGCAGAAATTTCACAAGCCGTGATTCAATTAAAAAAACGAATTGAATCAGAATTAAACCTTTAAAACCTGACGTTATTAAAACGAAGGTGCCGAAATGGTCCTAAATTTTTTCACTTGAATTACCTGATCTTTTGGATACTTGAGGGTAAATGAAATTTTATAGGTCTTGGTTTCGCCAGGATTTAACACAACAATCCACGATAATTTTCCAGTAACATCATTGTATTCGGCAGCCGAAGTTTCTTCGATGGTGA
>JADZFJ010000074.1 GCA_020849935.1 Crocinitomix sp.
CAAAGTCAATTATATAATGGAGAAATCGTGTTCCGCCATTAATCGTATTCACATTTCTTTTTAAAGAAATTGGAACTCTTACAAATTCTCGTTCACCAAAAACATTTATTTGTGCTTTGTTGGTATAAACCGTTTTCCTTAATTCAGTGATTTTTTTCAGAAGACTTGATTTAAATAAGTTTGGTTTCTATGCGATTACCCCTAAGACTTCAGCCATTTTTTTACCAATTTCAGCAGGAGAATCCACTACGTGAATCCCACATTCTCTTAAAATTCGTTTTTTAGCTTCCGCTGTATCATCTTCACCACCAACAATTGCACCTGCGTGCCCCATTGTTCTTCCTTTTGGAGCGGTTACCCCAGCAATAAATCCAACAACTGGTTTAGTTCCAAATTCTTTAATCCATTTAGCAGCTTTAGCCTCTAAATTTCCACCAATTTCACCAATCATTACAATTCCGTGGGTATCAGGATCGGCCATTAATAATTCTACGGCTTCACGAGTTGTGGTACCAATAATTGGATCACCACCAATCCCAATCGCTGTAGTTATTCCTAAACCAGCTTTCACCACTTGATCTGCTGCTTCGTATGTTAAAGTTCCTGATTTAGAAACAATTCCAATATTTCCTTTTTTGAAAATAAAGCCTGGCATAATGCCAACTTTTGCTTCACCAGCCGTAATTACCCCAGGGCAATTTGGACCGATTAAACGACAATCGTAACTTGAAATGTATTCTTTTGCACGAATCATATCAGCCACAGGAATTCCTTCTGTAATGGCAATAATTACTTTAATTCCAGCATTTGCAGCTTCCATAATCGCGTCAGCAGCAAAAGCAGGTGGAACAAAAATAATTGTCACATCAGCACCAGTTGAATTTACCGCATCAGCAACTGTGTCAAAAACAGGTCGATCTAAATGCATTTGACCACCTTTACCCGGTGTAACACCGCCAACTACATTGGTTCCATATTCAATCATTTGACCGGCATGGAAAGTACCTTCACTTCCTGTAAAACCTTGAACTATTACTTTCGAATTTTTATTCACTAATACTGACATAACCTTATCGTTTTTCTTTGCGAGGTCAAATTTATAGTTTCGAATTGAGATTACAAAGATAAATCTGTTAATATTTAAACTTATCAAGCCACTTCTTTCTGTATCACGTAAATCCTAAAATTATTAAGCAACTGGCAAGAGTGTACCACTTGTGCCAGAAGGATTAAAAATTTCTTCGACGATGTCTGTTTTACGTAAAATCCAAGTCCCATCAACAAACTTAAATTTTTAATCTACCTAGGTTGGCGCGAGTGTCCCACTCGTGCCCGACGGATTAAACATTGAAACTCCGATATCTATTTTAAGTAATATTCTTAATACTTTTTTAAAGAAATACTAAATTTCCTCCTAGGCAACGGAGGTAAAAGTCTTTCGTTTTCTATACTGACGAATAGTCGAACTGATTAAATTTGTACCATGAATTTTTTAAATCAAGAAGATACCATTTGTGCATTGTCCACTGCGGGTGGCATGGGAGCCATTGCTTTGATTCGACTTTCTGGCAAAAACGCCATTGAAATCGTTGAAAAAATTTTTAGCAAAACACTGGCCGATAAAAATTCGCATACCGTTCATTTTGGACAAATTCGCCGAGATCAGGTGATTTTAGATGAAGTGGTGGTCACAATCTTCAGAAATCCGCGCTCATTCACAGGCGAAGATCAGTTGGAGATTGCTTGTCATGGTTCGGTTTATATTCAATCGCAATTATTGGCTTTATTACTTGAAAAAGGTGCACGTTTGGCCGAGCCCGGTGAATTTTCGATGCGGGCTTTTATGAATGGAAAAATGGATCTTTCTCAAACGGAAGCAATTGCCGACTTGATATCTTCCACCTCAGAAGCTGCACACAAGGTCGCCATGCACCAAATGCGCGGTGGTTTTAGTGAAGAAATTAATGAATTACGCCAAGCATTAATGGATTTTGCCTCATTGGTCGAACTTGAATTAGATTTTAGTGAAGAAGATGTTGAATTTGCTGATCGTGCCCAACTGATCGATTTGGTTGACAAGGTAAATGCGAAGGTAGCCGCTTTATTGCATTCGTATAAACTTGGAAATGTCATTAAAAATGGCGTTCCTGTGGCCATTGTAGGGTCGCCAAATGCTGGAAAATCAACTTTACTCAATGCCCTGTTAAAAGAAGAAAAAGCCATTGTATCGCCGATTGCAGGAACGACCCGTGATGTCATTGAAGACACGATTGTGTTAAACGGGATTAATTTTAGATTTATTGATACAGCAGGTTTGCGCGAAACCAAAGACAGCATTGAACGGTTAGGAATCGAACGGGCTTATGCACAAATTCGCAAAGCCTCCGTTATTTTATTGTTAATCGACTTGAGCGAAAGCAAACCCGCAGCCGTTTTAACTCAAATCGAAAAATTTCGCAGCCAAGCCCTCACCGAAACACAAACATTAATTCCTGTTTTTAATAAATTAGACGAAGTAAAAAATGCTGATTTCGAGGAATTAAATGGAA
>JADZFJ010000075.1 GCA_020849935.1 Crocinitomix sp.
GATTTAAATTTATTGCCAGGCAAGGCCACGATTTTTCATGATGGATCGTATTTAGGGACGACTTATATTAATTCGAATTCGTTAAGTGACACGATGGATTTGAGTTTAGGAAAATCGTCGACGATTATTGTTGAGCGTAATTTGATTAAAAATGCGACGAAAGAAAAGGTGGTTGGCGATAAAATTATTAAAACTTATGCCTATTCGATTGACATAAAAAATTTAGGCAAATTACCAATTGAATTAATTACCGAGGATCAGGTTCCAATTTCAAGAAATCCGGAGATTAAATTAACGATTGATAATATTTCTAAAGCTTCGATGAATGAGGTGAATGGATTTTTGACTTGGCGAGAGAAAATTAAGGCTTTGGGAACTGTTCGGTATGAAATTGTTTACACCGTTGAATATGACAAAACCAAACCGATTAATTTAGCGATGAATTAATTGAAGTAGATTGAAGTTTTAAACGGGAGTTTTCGGGTAACGAGAACTCCCTTTTTTTATCATTTTAATGGATTTAATTTGAACCCAGAATTTTTGTTTTGTTTTACCAGCAGTAATGTTGAGCAATTTTTGCGTGAAGGATGGGAACGGCAGCTCCCTGACGATCTCGATCCCCAACGAGTTGGGGACGCGATGTCTGGGACTATAGTGGACAGCCTGGTTTTTGCCGTTTAGGCGAAAACACGCCCAAATTCTTACAAAAGTTAATCCTCAATAGCTTGTGTTTGTTTTTTGATTTTATCCATGAGATCGTAATCATTGGTCTGCTCGATGGCGTCCATGACTTGTTTCATTATTTCCTCTACAGTTTGGTCATAATTAATGTCCAAGGGAGCTTTTACGGTCATTTTTAGTTCGGTACGTCTCTTTTTATTTTTGAGACCTTTTTTATCAAAAGCTCGGCGGAAACCGTCAATTACTACCGGAACAACAATGGGTTTATGTTTTTTAATTAAGATAGCCGTTCCAATTCGGCCAGGGGAATATGGTTTGGTAGTGCCTTGTGGAAAGGTGATTACCCACCCATCTTGCAAGGCCTTATCAATATTTTGCGTTTCAGATTTATCAACTTTACGGCGGACATTTTGCCCATTTGCACGCCATGTGCGGTTGACTGTTACTGCCCCAGATAAGGCGAGCATTTTAGGCAACAACCCAGATTTCATAGTTTCTTCAGCAGCCACATAATAAATTGCATGCTTTTTACAGAGTAAAAACCCTGGATAATCGATGCGATTTGCGTGGCCAGCAAGTGACCCGTGGATGACGTGAAAGAAAAATGAAACATCTGCAAAATAGGTTTGATGATTGGAAACAATTAACACATTCTGCTTTGGTAATTCTCTAAAAATTTCGGCTCCTTTTACTCGTGGTTTATGGATCCAATTGAACCGTGGGTACACGATAGTACCAAAAAGTCGGATCACCGATTTTTTAACGAAGATGTATTGACCAAAAATATTTTTTTTGAATAAAGGCATTCCGATTTTTCTACGAGAACGAAGATACGCAATTGTATGGATTTTTATGCAAAGAAATCACTTTTATGGCGTGATTGATTGAATCTGATGGCCGATAATTTCCGTAATCAAATTTTTTTTGTGTACTTTAGCCACAAATAAACTACCATGAAAAAAATTATTTCCCTATTGTTTATAGGTTTGGCGACCGCAACAATAAAAGGACAGACATCGGATGCTCCCGCATCGAACGGTACCACGTTTGAAAAATGTAAATCATTTGTAAAAACTCCACCGTTAAGAGATCTTTTGAAAACCTTAACACCTGTAAATGACGAAGAATTGTCAAGAAATGCTGACGCGAAACCGATTAATCCGATGCGACATGGTGATTTAAGTAAGGTAAACGACATTGGTTTGGCTGAAACAGGCGGTGTTGACCCTATGATTCAATCGAAAAATGGTACTAAAACAGATGGTGGTTTACGCTTGGCTTTAAATATTGACGGTCAATTTGGTGCATTTCCGCCAGATCCAACTGGTGCTGCTGGACCGAACCAATATGTTCAATCAGTGAATAGTACCTATCGAATTTATGACAAATTGGGCAGTCCAGAAACGCCACCTTATTCGTTAAACTCCATTTGGGGTAGTGCCGGAGATGGCGACCCTATTATTATGTACGATAAGTTTGCACAACGCTGGTTTATCAGTCAGTTTTATGGTGCTGATGGTGGCACCCCTGGTTTATTAATTGCTGTTTCTCAATCGTCTGACGCTTTGGGTGAATATTATTTATATGAATTTGATTTTACCTTGTTTCCTGATTATCCGAAATATTCTGTTTGGTCGAATGCTTATTTTATGAGTGCCAATTCGTCAAACGCCAATTGTTGTGCTTTTCAACGCGAAAAAATGTTGGTGGGTGATCCAACTGCGGGTGTGATTAAAATGAATTTTCCGTCGATGTATCTACTATTTAACAGTGTTGCTCCTGCATACGCGGAGGGACCAGTAGCTCCTGACATGGATGAACCTTGTTATTTCTTTGCTGTCCAAGATAATTCATATCCGGGCGTGTCGGCAGATCATATCAAAGTTTTAAAAGCGACGATTAACTGGGATAGCCCAGGAAGTTCATCTGTTGTAGTACACCAATCGCTAAATACAGGTGCTTTTAATTCAATTTTTGGAGGTGCGTGGACTGAAAATATTACCCAACGTGGAACATCTCAAAAATTGGATGCGATTCCTGGGATTTTTATGTACAAAGCACAATACCGAAGATTTGAGGACCACAACACAATTGTTTTGTGCCATAATGTAAATATTGGTGGTGACAAAGCGGGAATGCGTTGGTACGAATTAAGGGATGCCAATGATGGAATTTGGTCGATTTACCAGCAAGGTACGTATGCCCCAGATGGAACTAATAGTAGATGGTTGGGGAGTTTAGCAATGGATGCCCAAGGAAATATTGCCATGGCCTACTCTATTACTGGTTCATCAGAATATCCTGGACTTCGTTACACGGGTCGCTTTAAGAACGATCCACTTGGTGAAATGACCGTACCAGAACAAACGGCCGTTGATGGACTTTCAGCTCAAACTGCAGCAGGTCGTTATGGTGATTATTCACAAATGACAATGGATCCGACTGACGATATGACTTTTTGGTTTACAGGAGAATATATTGGCCCAGGTGGATCGCGAAAAACGAGAATCTTCTCATTTTCATCGTGGCATATTGCGGGTGTAGACGATGCAGCTGAACCAAATCCAGCGTTTACGATTTACCAACCAACGGTTAACGAATTAAAATTAGAATGGAGTAATTTGTCGAACGAAGAATTGACAATGCAGGTGGTAGACATGAGTGGAAGACATATTTACACAGAAATAATTGATGGTTCGTTAAATGAAAAATTGGTAGAACTACCTTCGACAGCGACTGGAATTTACATGGTTACGTTGAAAAGTGGCGAAACTGAATTGAGTA
>JADZFJ010000076.1 GCA_020849935.1 Crocinitomix sp.
ACTTGGTATGTAAATAATCCACCCGGTGGTGGCCCTTATAGTGCTGTTTTTGCGTATGATGGTTTTACACAAAAAATGACCATATTGCTTACAGGTTTATCCTGCGGCTCAACCTATAATTTGCATTTTGCAGTTGCCGATGCGATAGATGAAAACTATGATGCCGCATTATTTATTGGAGCTAATTCTGTACAATCTAATTTTGCCGTTGGGGAAATTGCAGTCGTAGATGCGTCGCCTTTTTGCGTTGGGGATGAATTTACCGCCTCTATAACACACAATCCAAGTTGGAATTATACATGGAGTACGGGTGAAAGTGGGTTGGGCGTAAGTTCAGTGGTGCGCACAGCAGTTTTTGGCGTTGACGAAATATCTGTGGTGGTAGCAGACGGTGATGGCTGTTTAGCAGAAAGATCTGCCGAAGCTATTGTGCATACGGATGATAACGTTGCGCCATTTCTATTGAATACGCAGTTTACATATTATGTGGATCCAGACGAAACCCTGTGTTTTGGGATTTATTCGTCAGATTTTATTAATGAAGATGTTAAAATGTCTTTTTCAAGTTTATCACCGTTTTTAAATGAAGAGGATCATTTTTTCTTAGATGGTATGATTCCCGCAGTTAATCACGAATACGGTTCAATCTGTTGGACACCAACCGAATTGAATTATGGTGAAAATAATTTCGCCATAAATTTGCTCGATAACAACGCATGTGGCGCATTAACTAATTCGTACACGTTTACGATTGTTGTTACTTGCCCTTTGTGCCCGCAATGTATTTATTACGAAAATAAAACACCGGAAATTGATCCGTTACCTGAATTAACTGTAGCCGCAAAATGCATTGAAGCAGGGTTTTCCGAACCAGTAGTTGTTGGTGATGATCCTGTTGAATTTAGAGCGGGCGAGTACATCGCATTGGGCGAGTTCTTCGCTGAGGGACCTTTCTTCGCTCAAATAACGGGTGAAACATGTATTGATGAATGCACGAATTGTTGTGAAGATTTTGAAGGATTTCGGTGGGACGAACCGCACATTCAATTTTCTCCAGACGGTGATGGAGTTAATGATATTTGGACACTTAATGACGAAATGCATTCCTATTGCGCGTTTAATGCCAAAGGGTTTAAACTACAAGTTGTGAACCGATGGGGTCGTACAATTTATGAGCATGCCATCACTGAAAATTTTTGTTGCCCCTTTCAAGCAGCGAATGATGAGACAGGTCTTGACTACACAGAAATTTTTTGGGACGGACGAGATGATGATGGTGATTGGGTATCGGACGGCACTTACTTTATTAAGGTTACCCTGTACGGTTGCGACTCAGAAATTGATTTTGAAGTGACTGTTACAGTGGGTGGTCTTGACCTTTATCTCATGAACGACGGTGGTGGTGAAACAACTTCTGATGAAATACCCCGCTCAATACCTCAACTTATAGAAATGGATGAACCATTAGTTGAAATTTATCCTTCTCCGGTCAACGAAATTTTGTATATTCGTACAACAGCAATGATTAATGAAAATGCAATAATTTACGTTTATGATACAAATGGAAAACTTTGCTTAAGTAAAATCCTTGAATCAGAAAAAGATCAACTCGACGTTTCTGTTTTGGCTGCTGGGCTTTATACTGTGGTAATCGTTGATAATGGATTTTTTAAACCGCTTAAATTTATCAAAGCATGAGGTTAATTTTTAATGTTATATGTGGTTTTATCTTAATTGGAATTATCTCCTTTAAAAACGAGATAATTCCAAACGAACCACCCTACATTGAACAATGGTGGGATGAATTTTATGGCAATTATACCGTTTTTGACACCCTTAATGATGTTACCTACGAAATGCAAATAACACAAATTGAGCGGTTTTTTGATGGGAAATCTTTTTCTGACAGCATTTATGTGTCAAATTTTGTTAATAGATTTAATATTAAAATATTACAAACTGCTGTAAATGCTAGTAATTTACATATAGGTGTTCATTTTGGAATTACTGACTCCTTTGGACATAATTGGGCCTTATCGGGTACGCACTATTGGAATGATTCGAAAGATACGCTTAAGTTGTATTATACTTTATCAAATATAGCATTTTATGCAGAAGAAGGAGTGCCTTATTACTCAGTTGAATCAACAGACTTGGCCGTTAAAATTGAATAAAATGAATTTTTTGCGATTTATAATATTGATTGCGTTGCTAACTAATTTGGGATGCGCTAAAAACAACCCGGAAAAATCAATTCTAGGCAGATGGGAGGTTGTTGCTTTAGATGCTATAAGAAAGGCGGATTCTAATCCTCAAATTTTTGAAGATTTTAAAAATGATGCGTCCTATTTTAAAGAAATAATCTTTTATGAAGATTCATTAGTTTATTTTAATTACGAGCATATTCAGCCTATATTAGGCACTTATTGGATGGAGGAAACCATCTTCGATGATTTCGATTTTCAAATCGTTATTGAACATAAAAACATAAAGGACACGATTTATCCAAAAAAATTCGATTTTGATAATAGCACTTTTTTAAT
>JADZFJ010000077.1 GCA_020849935.1 Crocinitomix sp.
CCCCCCGCATGCCGCGCTCTTGCGCCCCCCCGTGCATTAAAGGCGACAATTTTAATCCCTTTTTTACATATAAAAATCCAATTCCTTTGGGACCATGAAATTTGTGTGCCGAACATGTCAAAAAATCAGCATTAATTTCCCGAACATCCATTGCATAATGCCCCATGGTTTGAACAGTATCTGAATGAAAATAAGCACCATTCCGAACACAAATTTCGCTCACTTTTTTCAAATCGATTAAGGTGCCAATTTCATTGTTGGCGTGCATTAAAGTCACCAAGGTTTTTACCGAATCTTGCAATAATTCTTCTAAATGACTTAAATCCACTTCGCCTGAGGGAGATAATTTCACAAAATCAATTCGAACATTGGGATGATAATCCAAACAATGTAAGACCGCGTGGTGCTCGATTTCACTTGAAATTATGCGAGTAACTCCTAAATTTTGAACTGCGCAAAGAATGGCCGTGTTATCTGCTTCGGTGCCACCTGAGGTAAAAATAATTTCTTTTGGCTCGGCATTAATCAAGGTGGCGATTCTTCTTCTTGCAAGTTCAACCACATTTTTAGCATCGCGTCCAAAGGCATGAACAGAAGAAGGATTACCAAAATGTTCTCTTAAAACCTTGGTCATTTCGTCGATTACCTCCGGTGCTAATGGAGTTGTCGCAGCGTTATCTAAATAAACTTTCATCTACCAATTCACTTTTTATAAGACTTCTTCTACCTCAAACCTGGTGGAGGACCTTTAAAATAATCTATCGTACGCATCAATTTACCAAATACGTAATATTGTGCTACCACAATTGTACCATCATTCAATTCTAACCAAATTCGATCTTGATCAAATTCCATTGGTTTCCCATCCAAACCTAACTTTTCGTAGTTGTATTTTCTACGATAAATTTTTACTTGGTTTGTTTTTCCTTTTTTATCGGTGACTTTAATCTTATAAAATGGGGTGCTTTTTTTCAACGAATCTAAATTTGCTTCGCTCAAATTATAATTGTGATTTTCGAAATGAATTTTACGGTAATCCAACAAGTACGAACGAACTAAAGTTGTGTCAAATTTTTCAAGTTTAGTTTGGTTGTTCATGACAGAAAATAAATTATCATTCAACGCAATCACTTTAAAATTTAAATGTGACGAATCAGGAATCGTTACCTCAACAGATTGAATATCAATTGGATCATACGAAAACACTTCAGTACATCCCAATTGTTTTGAATCAGCAATGAACCGTGTGGAAAGGTTTCCGTACATATTTGGTAAATGCATAATAAATGGTTCGGGCGATTTCCCTTTTTCTGGATCTTTTAGGAGCATGTACGTTCCATATTGATCTTGCGTAGGGTCACCAATAAACCACGTTTTCGACAATTTATCTTTGACATAAATCTCCATTTTAACATGATGAGTCGCCAATGATTTATTGACATTTGCAATTGAACCCTCTGGTACTGGACTTTTTACTTTAATGTATTTAATGGTTTCTAACATGGTATGCACCAAATGTTGTTGCACACATCCTCCCGATTCAAGTGTCCACTCGACGCCATTTCTGACCAATATAACTCCATCGCTTCCTTCGGTATCGGTAATCACCAATTTATTAATGGAGGCTGTATCTTTTACTGCAAAATCAGACAAAGCCTCACTTGCTAATTGACTTCCAGATGATTTCGTGGCCAATTTATAGGCAAAGAATCCAAGGATTCCCACAACGATAATAATGCCAATTGTTTTTAAATTTTTCATTCTACTCCTCCTCTTAACGCGATAAACAATTACTTTTTATTGATACTAGGCACACCATATTTCCCTCGGCGAATAAACAATTGAGTCATTGCCAACACAAAAATTAAAATCAATGGCATTCCAATATTCAAAAATTTCCATTTTTCTTTGTCTTTGGTGATCTTTTGTTTGTCCAAGACCCGCATGGTGATTGTTTTGGCACGCACATCAATCAACGAAAAATCATCTAACATATAATCGATACAATTCAAGACAAAATCGCGATTTCCGTACACGTATTTTGGTGTTTTATTGGCATTTTGTACCCCAAAAACATCAATTTCCATCGGAATTGCGCGGTAAAGAGTTTTACCATCTACTACTTTTGAATCAACTTCGTTGCGAATGATATCACCGTCCGATACCACCAACATTTTATTCTCCACACTTTTAAATACCGTTTTAAAATCGGGTGAATTAACAAAGGAATCGCTGATTCGATTTTCAAAGGCAGAAGTAAATTTTCCTTCGAGCATCATTGCTACAGGGAATTCGGCATTGCCCTTCTTAAAATTCGGTTCGACATCTACAATGCCATAATTAATTCGCACTGGCGCTTTAAACTCTTGCGAATTATCAGATGAATGCAACAAAATTGTTTTTTTAACATCGACATCCTCTTCATTGACAATTTCTAAAGTACTTGCATATACGGCCTTAATAGGATCAATGTTTTTGGTTATTGGATGAGTTGCACGTTGAAGAATTGGGTAAAA
>JADZFJ010000078.1 GCA_020849935.1 Crocinitomix sp.
AAACAAATGAAAAAATTAGTAATTTTAGGATTGGCTGCAATGCCACTTTTTTTAGTTTCTTGTGGTGGTGGCGAAGCTGAGGCTGAAGCTCCTACAACAGATTCAACAGTAGTTGAAACAGTAGTATCTAACTATACAGTTGATTCTGCAACTACAGTAATTAATTGGAATAATTTTAATGCTGACACAGTTTCTCACATGGGTATTGCAAAAGTATTAAGCGGATCTATCGATATTTCAGCTACTGGTGACAGTATTGTTTTAACAGGTGGTTCTTTAGAAGTGAACATGAACTCAATCACTGGTGGTGATCCGATGTTAGATGGTCATTTAAAAGCTGTTGATTTCTTTGATGTAAATCAATTTGCTACTTCAACTTTCACATTTGAAAAATATGAAGGTGGAATGGTTTATGGAAAAGTTTCTATCATTGGAAAAGATGTTCCAGTTGAAGCTCCAATCACAATTACACAAACTGAACAAGCTTGTACAATTGAAGTAGGTTCTTTCACAATTGACTTCGCTCAATTAATGATGCCATTCTTCGAAAAAGAAAAAGTAAAAGCTCCAAAAGAAGGTCCTCACGATACTAAAATTGCATTTACTGCAACTATTCAAGGTACTTTAGTTCCTGCTGCTCCTGCTGATGCTGCTGCATCACACTAGTCGTTTGAACACTTGATTTTAAAAACTCCTTCTCATTTTTGAGAGGGAGTTTTTTTTTTGGACCGAACTCAAACCTTATTTTTTTACTAGCGAATAAAGTTGATCGTTTGCCTTTGGCCACCTTTTCCTGCTAATTGCTTTAGTTGGCTTATAAAAAGCAATTCAGCAAGTCGCTCACCATGTTTTCATAAAATCAAAATGGTTCGCTGTGCTTCATGTGCTTTTTATGGCGCCAAGCTGCCGCGCCTATCAGGGGTGGAAATATAAAATTAATTGAGGACTAGAAATCTATTTTGATTGGCTTGACTATCTTTAAGCGGCGTAAATCAAAAATCACCAAACAATGAATCTTAAAAAGATTGAAAACATCATTATTTTAACCTTGTGGATTTCCCTTCTTGCATCGTTTCCTTATGCCTTCTTTACGAATTATCAATTGTTTTTATCCGACTATTTAGGGTTAGTAGGTTTGCTAATTGTCACTGCCATAGCAATCTTTTTTCCGAAACTCACCTTTAAAGGGTTAATTATTTTATTGGTGTTAGGCTTGTTTAATGTTTTTTCGTTCATCTATTTTTTTAACATCGTTTTTTATTTTGGCATTTCAAGTATTATATCGCCAAGCATTCAATTGTTTTCATTGATCTTACTGATAATTTTAGTGGTAAAACGAGGGGACAAAATAAGTGGGTTCTTTAAAATTCTATTTGGGCGAACAGAAAAAGAAACACTCGACCATAAAAATCAGTTAAAAAACAATTTTAAATTAAAATTCGCAAAACTCACCGACCAAGAAATTGAAAAAAAACTTGAATCTAAACTCGTTGAAGAAGCAACACAAGCCTTAATTGAGTTACAACAGGAACGGAAAAAGGAGTTGTAATTAATCCAAAATAACAAAACGATAAACATACCCAACTGTAGTTTTTTTCACTGCAGAAAAAGGAGAGCTCAATGATTTGTCGTCAGACACATATAATTTTTGAAGAACATCAAAATATTCTTCAAAATTTAAGGTACTATTAACCGGTAATGAGTTTGAAACAGTTAAGACACTCCCTAATTTTTTGTTCAATGATTTAGCAATCATTTCGGCTTCGCTTTTCGCGTTTTTTGAAATGGTTTCAATGATTTCTTGACGCTTATCATCAATTTTCTCGTAAATAATTTCGTGGTTTTGGATGATAACTGTAAAATCTTCGGACAAAGCGATTATTTCATTATACTGTTCTACATTATTGACAGTTACATACATCACTTCTTCCAATTCATCATCCCCTTCCCCTTCATTAGCATACCAAGTTAAAATATTCTGTTTTTTATCCGTCTCCAATGTAAATTCTATATTTTGAGAGGTTAGTTTTTCAGCGAAATTTTTCAAAGCATTGTCTGCTTGATTAATTCGTTCGGCTTGTGCTGCTATAAGTTCTTGATCACGAATTTCTCGCTGATTTTGACGCTCTTGAAATGCCTGGTGCATCTCTTCTGTCACTTTTTTAGGAGATTCTTCCAACATCCGATAATACTCTTGGTCTTCGTAATAATACTCATCGGAATAATATTCATTGCTGTAATCATCATATACATCCTCTACAGATCCCTTGGTTATTTTTAAAATTGCGCTTTGCGCTTTTAATTCCACAGTTTCAGACACCACAACTTCGATGTATTTATCTGTTTGACCAAATGAAGCAATGGAAATTGCAAAGAAAAGAGTAGTAAGTATTCGGTTTATCATGACGATTTGATTAAAATGAACCTCAAAAATACTTAAAATTATACTTAGCCGCACAAATCAAGAAACACTTGACCATAAAAATCAGCTAAAAAACAATTTTCAATTAAAATTCGCAAACCTCACCGATCAAGAAATTGAAACAAGAGTTCTAATTAATCCAAAAGGGCAAAACGATAAATATAAGTCACCGTAACTTTTTTTGATAGAGAAAAAGGCGACATACGTGATCGGTCAACAAAGACATCTGCTTCATCGCCAATTTTATATGATTCTTCGGTACCTCGAGGGTAAAAGCCAAAGGTAGGGGACAAATTTGAAACATTCAAAACACTACCTACTTTTTTCTTCAATGATAGAGCAATCATTTCCGCTTGATTGATAGCCTTTTTGGCGAGGATATTGTTGATTTCTTGAAGCTTTACGTCAATATTCTCGTAACTTATTTCGTGGTTTTCTAGGTATAATATCATGCCTGCGGATAATGCTAAGACTATTTTGTATTGTTCTTCGTTTTGGACTTTTACATAAATTGTTTTGTCAATTCCAGTATTCGCATCATAATCGTAAAGGTACCAATTCTGCATCACATGTCTTTCATCGGTGCTTGCGTTAACGATCATCTTCTTGGCTTTTAATACTTCTACAAAATTGATCCATGCTGCCTCCGCTTGTTTTTTCTTTTCAGCTGCTTTAACTAGGTTTTCTTGATAGACGATTTCTCGTTGCCTTTGACGATCATCAAACGCTTGACGCATTTCTGGAGTCACTTCTTCTGGAGAAACCTGCATCATGTAATAATATGTTTCATCTGCATAACGATCAGCCTCAGACGAATATTTTTCCCTATACACATCAGCAATGTTCTCTTTTCTTCTAATTGCTATGATTGCACTCTGGGCTTTAAGTTCAACGGTTTCAGATACGGCAAGTTCGATATATTTATCTGTTTGAGCAAATGAGGAGATTGATAGTGTTATGAAAAGAGTAATTAGTAGATGGTTCTTCATAAGTTGATATAAGTTGAATTTCAAATATATATAAAATTTTTGTAAGTTAATTGAACCTGATTTATTCAAAACACCAAAGTCCGCGTTAAGGATGGAAGTGGGTAGCCCATAGGCACTCCCCAACTTGTTGCGGAGGGACGAGGACTATGAACGTACAGCCTGCCCAGCACATCCGGACGATTCAGACGATTGAGTCTGAATGTCAGGATCGTCAGGGGAACGCCCAAAAACAAACACAAAAAAACCGCCTGAATTGCTCAAATGTTGTATTAATTGGCTTCATCAATTTCCCCAACGCGCTCCAACAAATCGTCGCAGTAGATTTTAGACAAAATTTCAAATTTTTTTAAACTCCCAACCCTTTTAAAGTGGTTCACGTTATTGGAGTATGAGAGCACTAGTTTTGATTTTATTGTCATCCGTTTTTATCCAAAATAGCCAGGCCCAAGAACCTGATTATTTTAACAATGCCCCACAATGGAGCACAGATAATGAATTTATAGGTGCAGGCCCATTTCCTCCATATCAAGAAAAAAATATCTATTACTTGGATGGTTATGAAACTATTGGCGCTTACACTTACCACATTTTATATGAAAAAAAATTTCGACATGAGGGTTGGGGAACGGGCGTATTTTCGGCTATTGCACCAGTAGCAAGATTAAAAATCAGACAAGAAGGGCGAAACATTTATTTTTATCACACCTCTTTTGCAACAGATTCATTATTAATCTCCTACGAACATGAAGTTGGAGAAACTATGGGCGGACTTATAGGAGATTCACACCCAGTTACAATTACAGAAATTGACTCTATTTTAATCGGAGATGCCTATAGAAGAGTGTTTTATTTTGACGAAGAAGATTCAATAGCACGGTTTATAGAAGGAATTGGATGTTTTTGGGATGTCCCTGAATCGTTATATGAAAATTTCGGGACACCATTTCATCAAGGCTCCGGTATCGAATATGAACCATCGCTGCAATGGTATATTTATCAATTTAACTGTTATTCGGAATTCGGCATTTCCTTGTGGCGACCTTTGCCCTATTTGAATTGTAATTTAACTTTAAATTCAACTGAAAACAAATTAATAAATGATTTTCCAGTTGTTTATCCAAATCCTGCCACTTCAAATCTCACCATCGAAAACAACGGAAATGAGATTGATAAACTAGAAATTTATACTATTTTGGGGCAAATTATTGGAAGCTATACTATTGCACCGAATTCTAACCAAACAATTGATATTAATGGCTTCTCTCAAGGTATTTATATTCTCCAATTCAGTGAAAAAGGAAGCTTAAAAGCGCAAGAAAAGTTGACCATTCAATAATTCAACTCTCCTTTTAGCTTATCATTTGCAAAAATCTTTGACAATCAAGACGAAATAAGTGATCCCAAAAAACAAACATAAAAAAAACCGCCTGAATTGCTCAAGCGGTTTTAGTATTATTGGGATCTAATTTAATTATTACAAGGTCCCTCTATTGCCTTGTTCACGTTCAATTGCCTCAAAAAGGGCTTTGAAGTTACCAACACCAAATGATTGTGCGCCTTTTCGTTGAATAATTTCAAAGAACATGGTAGGCCTGTCGACCACCGGTTTGGTGAATAATTGTAACAAGTAACCTTCTTCATCACGATCGATTAAGATGACGTGTTTTTTCAAAATTTCAACATCTTCATCAATTTCTCCTACACGCTCCAACAAATCGTCGTAATAGGTTTCAGGAACATATAAAAATTCAACACCACGGTCGCGCATAGCACTCACGGTTTCTACAATATTATCGGTAGCTACTTCACTGTGTTGTACCCCTGGTCCTTTGTAAAAATCGATATACTCTTCAATTTGCGATTTTTTCTTTCCTTTGGCAGGTTCGTTAATCGGAAATTTAATTCGCCCATTACCGTTGGACATTACTTTACTCATTAAAGCTGTAAATTCAGTCGAAATATCGTCATCGGTAAACGAAATAATTTGCGCAAAGCCCATTACTTTTCCGTAAAACTCGCACCAATCTTTCATTTCGCCCCAACCAACATTTCCTACCATGTGGTCGATGAATTTTAAGCCCATTGGTTCTGGGTTATAATGCGATTCCCATTTTCTATACCCCGGTAAAAATAGACCCTTGTAATTTTTGCGCTCAACAAAAATATGAACTGTATCGCCGTAGGTATGAATTCCTGAACGAACAATTTCACCGTTTTCGTCCGATTCGGTATATGGTTCCATAAACGAAACTGCTCCTCGTTTAGTGGTTTCTTCCCATGCCGAACGGGCATCCTCTACCCACAAAGCAATTACTTTAACCCCGTCGCCATGTTTATTAATATGGTCGTTGATTGGCCCATGTTCGCCAAGTGGAGTAGTTAATACCAAGCGAATTTTGTCTTGTTTTAACACATACGAAACACGATCTTTTAATCCAGTTTCTAAACCTGCGTATGCTTCAGATTGAAATCCAAATGCCGTTTTGTAAAAGTGTGCGGATTGTTTTGCATTACCAACGTATAATTCCACATAGTCGGTACCTAAAAGTGGTAAAAAATCCTCAGCTTCTGAAAATAATTTTTCTAAGCCGTAATTGGTATTTTGAATATTTTTTAAATTTTTAATTTCTGCTGACATTTTCTTAATTTTTTGAGGTTAATGTAACCATGATTGATAATAATCTTCTAGTTCAAGTTCCATTGCTTGTTTGGTCAATTTTAGTGGTTTAAAGGTGTCCACCATCACTGCCAATTCTAAGGTTTCTTTTTTTCCGATACTGCGCTCGTAAGCGCCTGGATGCGGACCATGAGGAATTCCTGCCGGATGAAGCGTAATCTGTCCTTTTTCAATATTATTACGACTCATAAAATCACCATCTACATAATAAAGCACTTCATCCGAATCGATATTACTATGATTATATGGCGCTGGAATTGCGTCTGGATGATAATCGTATAAACGAGGAACAAACGAACAAATTACAAAGGCATCGGTTTCAAACGTTTGATGAATTGGAGGAGGTAAATGAACTCGTCCAGTAATTGGTTCAAAATCGTGAATTGAAAATGCGTAAGGATAATTATAGCCATCCCAACCAGCCACATTAAATGGATGATTTCCGTAGGTATAACTATATAAAATTCCTTGTTTTTTGATTTTAACTAAAAAATCACCTTCAATATCGTGTGTTTCTAATTCAGACGGTGGTCTAAAATCGCGCTCACAGAAAGGTGAATGTTCTAATAATTGTCCAAAATAGTTGCGGTAACGTTTTGGCGTATAAATTGGTCGAAACGATTCGACAATAAAGAGTCGGTTTGTCTCAGTGTCAAAATTAATTTGATAAATCATTCCACGAGGCACTACTAAATAATCGCCATACGAAAAAGGAATATTTCCCAATTGGGTGCGCAAGGTTCCCGATCCTTCATGAATAAAAATCACTTCATCAGCGTCGGCATTTTTGTAAAAATAATCTGTCAACGATTTGGTCGGCGATGCTAATACAATATGACAATCTGAATTGACCAACACCGGCACGCGACTTTTAAGATAATCTTCCGTTGGTTTAACCTTATACCCGAGTAAGCTGCGCATTTGCATGTCTTTTTCCAAGGCGATTTCGGGGTTCAGATCTATTTTTTCACCAATATTTTTTACAATGGTTGGTGGTTGTAAGTGATATAATAAGGTAGACATTCCATCAAAGCCAATGGTTCCAAAAAGTTGTTCGTAATGGATTCCTCCATCTTCTTTTCTAAAAACAGTGTGTCTTTTGTGCGGAATTTTCCCTAATTTATGATAAAAAGGCATAATTTTTTTATTTAACTTGTTAATAATTCATTGAATAGATTGATCGTATCCACAATCATTCTGGATTCCTTTTCACAAGAAATTTTAAGTGAATTAACAATGTCTCAAAAACTCCAATCATCTAATAAATCGAATTAATAACCCAAATATACTCATAATACCGATTTTTTGTATGACATTTCTCAGTTCCAAGCGAAATAAATTTATTTTTGCAAAGAATCAAATTTCCTCAAAAAGGGTGTACATGAAAAAAGTATTAGTTATTGGAGCTTCAGGTCAGATAGGAACTGAATTAATAGTTGGCTTAAGGTCGCGGTTTGGCAACGAATCAATCATTGCGTCCGATTTACAAGACCAGCCGAAGGAAGCCCTTAAAAATGGTCCATACGAAAAATTAGACATTATGGACGATCAAGCATTGCGTGCGATTGTCAAAAAACACGAAGTCTCTGAAATTTATTTGTTAGCAGCCTTATTATCCGCAACCGCCGAAAAAAATCCAGATTTTGCATGGAAATTAAACATGGAAGGTTTATTTCATGTCTTAAACTTGGCAAAAGAAGGAATAATAAAAAAAATATTTTGGCCAAGTTCAATCGCTGTTTTTGGACCAACTACACCTTCCGATCAAACACCACAATTTACAATCATGGAGCCAACAACAGTTTACGGCATTAGTAAATTGGCAGGCGAAAGATGGTGCGAATATTATGCAAAACAATTTAATGTTGATGTACGAAGCATTCGTTACCCAGGGTTGATTTCATACACTTCATTGCCAGGTGGCGGAACTACTGATTATGCAGTAGATATTTTTTATTCGGCCAACAGAAACGAAGCATATAACTGTTTTTTATCGGCAGACACAGCTTTGCCAATGATGTATATGGAAGATGCTATCAATGCAACGATTTCCTTAATGGAGGCACCCGCTGAATCTGTAAAAATTCGTTCGTCCTATAATTTAGGAGGTATTTCATTTACGCCAGCCGAAATTTTTAACGAAATAAAAAAACATCGTCCAGCGTTTGAAATTACCTATGCGCCAGATTTCAGACAAAAAATCGCAGATTCTTGGCCAAGTAGCATTGACGATTCACGGGCAAAAACGGATTGGGGATGGACAGCATCTTACGATTTAGAAAAAATGGTTAAAATCATGCTCGATAATGTATTGGCAAATTAATCACGAATAAATTCTAAGGTTGTCGAACGTAAATTGAATTTAATCTTTTAGATTTGAAGTTTTATCGAAATTTAATACCAAGTCAAATTATTTTTTATATTTTAGCTTCAAATACCACGAGTTATTAAATGAAATTCTTCAGATTAAAAAATATTCTCACCTTAATTATTGTCCTTGTGGCAAGTTCGGTTGGTGCAATAGAAAATGGATCTGGAGTAATGCCTTTCGATAATTTTAGCGATGTCATTAATCCTCAAGGTCATCCCAACAAAGAAGACGCAAACGGAAGACAAGGAATGTGGACTATTTGGGGGAGAATGGAGCCAGATAAAGGTTATCCAGCAGATGGCAA
>JADZFJ010000079.1 GCA_020849935.1 Crocinitomix sp.
CAATTTGTCTAAATTAGTTCCTTCGGATTAAACGAATGAATTATGAATTATTTTACCTCGGATTACTTAGATTTTTTTAAAGAACTCGCCGCCAATAATAACAAAGAGTGGTTTGACGCCAATCGTACCCGCTACGAAAAAAGTGTAAAACAACCTTTTGAAGTATTCGTAACCGAGGTGATAAAATCAATTCAGGCTCATGATTCCGCCATTGCGATTACACACAAAGATGCGATTTTCAGAATCAATAAAGACGTTCGTTTTTCGAAAGACAAAGATCCATATAAATTAAATCGGTCGGCAATTATTGCACCGAATGGTAAAAAGGATAAATCATTTCCAGGTTTGTATTTTGAAATGGGCCCCGAGCATTTTAGGATTTACGGAGGTGTTTATATGCCGGATAAATTCCAACTCTACGACATCCGTGCCGCAATCGCCGAAAACCCTACAAACTTTAATCAACTTACGCAAGAAAAGGCGTTTTTAGCAACTTTTGGAGAGATTCGCGGCGAGAAAAATAAAGTTATTCCGAAAGAGTTTATCGCAGCAGGATCAACCATTCCATTAATCTATAACAAACAGTTTTATTGGTTTAAAGAATTTTCAGCCGAGACAATTTTGGATAAAAACCTCCTAGATATTTTACTAAAAACCTATTTGGCCAACAAAAAACAAATGGATTTTTTCGCGAAGGTGTTGGTGAAGTAGGTTGGTTTGAGGATAAAGTTTGGGTTAATATGTAATTGAAACCCTCACTCAAAAATCGCCAAACCTTCCAAATCAATCCGATTAAATTTCCAATCAACACTGTCACCAAAAAATACGCCGGTTAACTCAAATTTATCGGTGTTAATTGTCGTTAAATCCAACTCCGCTTTTTCTTTATTTTGGTTGGTGAGCATTAACTTAGTTCCATTCCACGCCAACGAATAATCCCTGAATTCATCCGCAAATGATTGGGTGATAAAATAATTGTCTTTGTGAAAAAAAAGCCGCTGAATGCCTTGTTGATTGGGCTGTACCTCGTATGCGCCGTGCATAAAAGGTTTGGGTTGCTGGTCGCCATTAAAATAACTGCCTTCAAAATACATCCCCAAACTTTCAAATAAAATTAGGCCAATCACTAAGCCTTTCATTAACGGGTAAAACCGATTAAATCGTTCGTTTTTTAACGTTGGAATTGGCTCAGGTTGTAATCGAACTTCCTTTCCCATAAAAAAGTGAACGAAGTGTTTCAAGTAGGGAAAAATCAACATCAAACTGAGTAAAAGTAAAAAGCTTGAAAAAATTTTCACGGTAATTCCAAACCCTACATTCAACATCAAAACGTTGAGTAAAACCCCAAAGGCAATAAACGCTCCCAAAATTCTGGTTTTGCGAAAAAGTAATAATACCGCAGGAATCACTTCAATCACCCCTGCAAAAATACTGTACGAATGCGAAGTCCCCATGCTACTCCAAAAAAGGATGTCTGGCGAAAGTTGACCAAGTGGCGTGAACAATAAATTTGGCTCGGGAAAATAAAATTGATACTTAAAAATCTTGTTCAACCCATAAATCAGCAACATAAGGGCTAAAAAATAGGCGCTAATGCGATTGATCCAAAAAAGCAAATAAACGCCCGAATCGGGTTTAAAAAAACTCCAAATTACACTCCCCAGCAGGCTAATTACTAAAAGCAACATCACCCAGATCTGCATCAACACCCCCTCCGAATGATAAATTAAGCTTTCATTTTCAATAAATAATCCCGCAAAAGAACTAACAATTGGCTGTAAAAACTGCCCAATATTCGGAAAAAAGTAATACTTAAAAGGCAGGGTTAGAATAAAACCCAATACAAAAATTAATAGAAAACGCTGAAGAATAACTGTTAAAAAAGCACTTTTCATGCCCAATTTACACCTGTTTGGTTAAATTTTGTGACCGCGATAACCAAAAAACTAAGAGGGACATCAAGCCAATAATTAACCCAACCAACAACCCTGTATTACTTGGTGGAGTAGGCATGGAGCCAGTAATTCCAACCAAATTATTTTTTTTATCCGCTTTGTTTTTCTTTTTTTTCGGCTGTTTTTGAACATCATTAACGTTCTCTGTGGTGCCATTTATAGGCTGATTTCCAGCTTCAAACCCAATAAATTTTATTTTCGGATCAGCAATTGCTTGAATACTATCAATATTTAAATTCGGAGTCGACCATATTGAATTCACCAAGGTATCAAGCCAAATTTTATCGCTGCCAAACGATGCCTCAGAGTATAAAACCACAGTTGAATCATTCAGCTTCGTCACACTTTTTAAAACAGGAAATGGCTCAACTATGCCAAAATTACCTTGCCCCGATGGTTCAAATAAAGCCGCATTTCCACTGTGACTTTTGTACGCAATTTCTTCCGTTTGCGCAACGAGCACATTGGTAATTAATAAAATACTGAAAATCAAATAAATTCTATTCATAACAATCAAATCTGTTTAAAAAACTAATAACTGAATTCAGCCAAAAAGTTACGCTTAAAGGTACAAATTTTAAGTCTTGGCGGTCAAACAAGCTTCAAATTAATTCGATAGTTGAATTTTTTTATAATAAAAACTTGGCGCCCCGCTGTTCCGCTGCGCTCCACAGCGCCGGGCTGTCGCTACAAGTCCTCTCCC
>JADZFJ010000080.1 GCA_020849935.1 Crocinitomix sp.
TATCCTAAATGACACGCTCGAATTAATGAAACATGTCGACATATTTTTGATTAATTTGAACACTCGCTACACACGGAAAAAAGGGGTTGAGCACATCAACGAAATGTTGGAGAAATTTGATCAAATTGACAAAGGTGTGGTTTTGAATGGAATTCGAGAAAGTAGAATCCAATATTATTATTCAAAATATACCTATAAGTACACCTATGGCTATAATTATGGGTATGGTTATGGGTATGGAAGTACCTACGGAAGTGGCTATTCGAGTGAAGATGCTGATTAGTTGAAAGTAAATTTGACTTTTACGGAATATTCACGTATTTTTGCCTTTATTGGTTGCGTGAACGATGGTTAAATGGATTAAAACGGGGTGTTTTCTTGTTTTCTTACTGATTTTCAGTGAGGGATCGATAGCTCAAATTGTTGATCGATCCACGTTTTCTGTCTTCCAACCTATCGGAGTTAACGACACGCTTTTGTTAGCAGGAGGTCAAATAATGACAGGTGAATCCACCGAACCGACAATTTTACACGGGTATTATCCGCTCAATTACTCCTTACTTTCGGTGGATGAAGTTGATTTTAATGATGAAATTTCAATTTTTCCAAATCCTTTTGTTGAATCGTTTGTTATTAATCTTCAAAATCAAGATTATTCGATGGTTACCATTGAAATTTTATCCATGAATGGCCAAGTGTTGAGCACTTTTCAATCGTCTAACCAACAAATTGACGTTGATTTGACAGGAGTTGCCAGTGGTGTTTATCATGTGCGGGTGAGTACTGAAAATCAAGTGATCGCGAATACTAAAGTCGTTAAGCAATCATGATAAATTTCGCCAAATTCATATCTTGTTTGTTGTTTTTAATCGCAACAACTCTTGGATTTGGGCAAGTAGAAAATTATTCTAAAATCAATATTCAAGGTCAATTATTAACTGCTGATGCAAGTTCGGCTGATTTTGAATTTTTGATTAAATCAATTACCGGAGATACAATTTGGCGTGAAAAGCATATTGCTATCAGCTTATCCGAGTTGGGTGTTTTTACCCTCGAATTAGGTGCGGGTGATTTAATCGAAAGTACGATTCCTGAATTTTATCAAATTAATTGGTTGATTGTTGGGCAAGTTGAATTGTATACCACCAATGGTGTTCGGGCTTTGCAAGGTGCATTTGCAACACATTCAGTTCCTTATGCTTCACACAGTTTGCATGTATTAAAAGTCCCTGCCTTGCAAGAATTGACGGATGTAAGTGGAGAAACGGTAGAATTAAACCAAACGATAAAATTTGATGGAATTGAATTTGTTTTTGGAATCGATGAAACGGGTGATACGGCAAATTATGTCTGGAATGCAGATTCGGTGATTTTTGCAGACACCGCATTTTTTGCTTTTAACAATGACTTTGCTGACACGGCCATTTTTGCTTATTTTTCGGACAGTGCTTTGGTGGCTTTGACCATGGATTCGGTTTTGACAACGGCTCATAGTATTTATGCCGATTCAACCACTAACGTGCTTTATTCGACAGGAAATTGGTCAAAATTTGGAGATGATAATTTGATGGACGATCCATTTTTAGGGTCAATAACTCCTGAATCGTTTATTTTTAGATCTAATAATAGAGTGAGGTTGGTTTTTGGAGATGAGGATGCAGTCAACAATAATGTACCAGGTTTAGGATTTAGATTTTCGACGACACGCGGGGCTTTGTTTGTGCCGAATGCAACGGTTGGAATTGGCAGTATTTCAGACACCTATTTGTATTTTGATGGTGGATCGTATTCATTTCACGGAGGAAGTAATGTGGGTCCAATTGATACCCTAAAAGGTATGTATAGTTTCGCTTTTGGTGAAAATGTTGGAACAAATGGGACTTATTCAACTGTTTTTGGAAAAAATACATTTGGCGATTCTGCATATTACGATCCGATCACACCTTACGAGTCAATTTCGAGTTTTGCACTTGGGAGAGATTGTCGAGTAGCGCACATGAGTGTGGCCATTGGCGATAGTGCAATTGCGGATTATTACCGAAATGTAGCGATTGGTAAAAAAGTAATTTCAACGTCTTTTTCCTCTGGGTTGGGGATAGGTAACAATATTTATATCACCGGTGCCACCGCATGGGCAGTTGGTCATAATCTAACGGCAACAGGACATTTTTCAACTGCCATGGGAACAAATGCAAGTACGGATGGACGTGCAGGTAGTTTTATTTATGGAGATGCATCTACAACTGATACGGTAAAAAACACAGCAAATCACCAATTTATGGTCAGGGCTGCCGGTGGATATATTTTCTATTCATCCGTCGATCTGACAATGGGGGTAGCGCTTTTGCCAGGTGCAGGTAGTTGGTCGATGATTTCGGATCGAACTAAAAAGATGAATCTTATTTTATTAAAACCACTTGATTATCAATCAAATTTCAAACAATTGGAAGTGCTTGGGTGGAATTACATTGGTGTGAATGATTTTCATATCGGCCCTATGGCGCAAGATTTTTATCAAACTTTCGGGGTTGGTGAAGCACCTATTTATATCAATATGATTGACAGTGATGGGGTCACCTTTTTAGGAATCAAAAAATTACATGAGCAGTTGAATCAATTGACCTCGCCAGAAGAAATGGAGACTTTGGAAGAAGGACTCGAAGAAGAAAAGAAAGAATTATTAGACCTCGAACATCGAATTAAAGAATTATATGAAGAATTGGATACTAATTAGCTTGTTAATGCTCGGGTTTTCGAGTGTTTTCGCGCAGGATTTCCCCGAAGGGATTTCTTACCAAGCACAAGTTCGTGCTTCGGATGGCGCATTTTTGTCAGATGTTACGATTGGAGTTGAATTTAATATTCGCGCTACCACCATGACCGGTACCATTGTTTGGCAAGAAAAACACAGCGTTGATTTGAATAATTTGGGACATTTTTCCGCAGTGATCGGAACTGGAGCGAGCACTGGTGTTGGAACTTCACCTCTTTTTTCTGAAATAGATTGGGCAGCTACTACGTATTATCTTGAAATGTTGGTAGATGAAAATAATACGGGTGATTTTGTTTCAAGTATGACTCAACAAATGATGGCGGTTCCTTTTGCTTTTCATTCCAAAACGACCTCACAACAATTTGCACTTTCTGAATTGATAGATGTGGATGTAACAGGAATAGAAGTTGGTGATGTCCTAAAATGGAATGGAAGTCAGTGGGTAGCGAGTGAGGATTTATTACCAGATACAGTGAGTTATGCTTATTCGAGCGCTCATGCCGAATTTGCCGATACGGCGACTTATGCCATTAACTGTGAGATTCCTGAACTTGTTGACAGTGCAAGTTATTCGTATTATTCGGATACTGCCAATTATGCACCAAATGGAATTCATTCAGATTTTGCTGATTTTGCCGATTTTGCCGATACAGCCAGTGTGGCTCTTTTTGCATACAACAATTGGGGACTTTTTGGCAATTCAGGCACCAGTCCACTTACCAACTTTTTAGGCACGATCGATTCGACAGATTTAGTCATTAAATCATACAACCTCGAGCGCATGCGGATTAAAGCGAATGGTAGGGTAGGAATAGGCACAACAAATCCATTATCAGAATTTCATGTCAATAATGTGAATGGAGTTTTGTTTACAGGAACTTTTGGGACAGGGACAATTCCTACAACAGGAGCAGGCGCAAGAATGATGTGGCATCCAAGAAAAGCGGCATTTAGGGTAGGGTTGGTGACAGGCACCCAATGGGATGATGCCTCGATTGGAAATTATTCATTTGCGGCAGGATACAATTCTCGTGCAATTGGCGCTTATTCGGTTGCTTTTGGATTTACATCAACCGCCTCTGGTGAAGGGGCTTTTGCGGTTGGAAATCAAGCAAATGCATCTGGTTTTTATTCTTTTGCTGCTGGGCATAACCCTGAAGCAACAGGAAGTTATAGTATCGCTTTAGGAAGAGGTGCTTCGGCACGGGCAAATAGTGCCATTGCAATTGGATATCACCCAAGTGCGGATGCGCCTTATGCACTTTCGCTTGGA
>JADZFJ010000081.1 GCA_020849935.1 Crocinitomix sp.
GGCCTTGGTTTGTCTTGGAAATTTGATCAAAAATAGGTGAAGGCTTTTGAATGAATTGGTTGAAGTTTTTTTGATTTGGAGATAAATTTCTCTTTTTTAGAATAAATTGACAAGTTCGCCGTATATTTGAGGTAGTTTTAGTTAAACTGAGTAAACGATGAATCAAAGAAATTTGATTTTTTTTCTAGTTATTTTGTTGGGGAGTGTGCGTTCTTTCGCCACAACCAGTTTCTCAATTGATGGACATTACCAAGGAAAAAGTATTTACGTTCAAAGCCCCGTTGCCGAAGATGGATTTGGTTTTTGTATCTCCAAGGTCACTTTAAATGGTGAAATTATTCCGGTGGATATTCATGCCAGTGCCTTTGAAATTGACTTGAGCCAATACAATATTAAAATTGGTCAAGAGGTGATTTTAGTGTTTGAACACGAAGAAGGTTGTAAACCAAAGTTGTTAAATCCAGAAGCGCTTCGTCCAAAAAGTACGTTTGAGTTGAAAGATTTTGCGTGCACCTCAGAAGGTGTTTTAACTTGGTCAACTACTGGCGAATCAGGGAAATTAAATTTCTTGATTGAGCAGTACAAATGGAATAAATGGGTGGTGATTGGTGAAGTAACAGGAGTTGGAACGGCCACCTTAAATACCTATACGTTTAATGTACTTCCACATTCAGGTGAAAATACCATTCGGTTGGCGCAAATTGACAATACCAGTAAAAAAAGAGTGACCAAGTCAATTTCATTTGTGTCTACCATAAATGGCGCAGTGGAAATGAAGGTGATCACGGAGAAAAAAACAATTGAATTTGTGCAAAACAAAGTAGCGGCAAAAACCAAATACGAAATATTTGATTCGTATGGACACATCGTTAAAAAAGGATACACTTCAAGCGTTGATTATTCCAATTTAAAACCGGGGATTTATCACATAAATTTTGACAATAAAACGGACAAATTTATCGTAAAATAAGCCGATAAAAAGCATAAAAAAAGCCGATTTGGACCTTCCAAATCGGCTTTTTTAGTTTAGAATTCGAGAAGACAGAAACATTCCGTCGTTAAATGGTATTTTGTTAGACTTGTTTAGTTACAAATCTTCTCTCATCTATCAATTGTTACTAAATCTCCGTGTACCTATCCGTTCCTTCTTAGCACACTTCGAAATCTAATCAAGCGCCTCCCACCTTGAGATTTTACTTGACGTTTTGCTTATATCACTCTTTATATGTCCAACTTTAAAAAAGGTAACCGCGATTGTATGATTTTTTTTTATTTTTTTAAAAAAATCAATTTTAATGGGGATTTTCGATAAAATGAATGGGTATTGACAATGGGTTTGAACTTATTTTGATCGGAACGCATAAATTCCGATAATCGCTTTATAGAACAATTTTTCGCTGGCAAAATTCATCACCTGCAAACGGTCGTGCGATTTTCTTGGGTTATCAATCGTCAAAATTACCTCAGCTCCCTTTCGTTCGATATTTTTTATCAGTACATAATGTTGTTCCAACAATTTAAATTTACCTGTTGGATTTTTCATTTGATTCCACGAAGTCCACGCCATTATTTCTGCTGATTTGGACAAGAGTCCTTGAATCTCCTCAATGGTATGAAAATAGGTACGCGCACTTACCGAAGTGATGTTAAAATACCGCGTTAAAAATTGGCGCAATTGATACGGAAAAGTAATCCCCTGCCATTCGTTAAATTTGGTGCCGGGTTTATTATTGTATCCCGTAACTGGGTTGTAAAACGATTTGACAGAAGTTTGTAAAACAAAATTTGCCGCCGTTAAACCTGCCACCGGTTTCATGTTTTTTAATTTGCTCGGCACTTTAATGGCGCTTTTTAAAGGCGAAGGAGCATAAATCCCATTGGCATACAAATGAGCGGACATTTTCACCAACCCAACAGGGTCGAGGGCCGCCGCAATTTTAATCACACATGCAATTCCACACAAAGGGTGATTTCCCTGATTAATGATCAAGGGATTCGAAATCATCGCCCGCAAAGAAATTAAAAAATCGTCCTTTTCAACCTGCACAAAAGCACGTTTCGATTCAACACATTTCGGATTGAATCGGTCAATCATTTTTAACGCTTTTATGCGTTCGTTTACCAGAGTATTTTTCATTGAAAAAAAGCGATGCAAAAATAATGCTAGAAATTGAATAGTACCGAAGAGACAAATAATATCTTTACACGTGAGTTAAAACTAATCGACAAAAAAACCATAATCCGCAAACCAACATGGAAGATCATTTTTTAAACAAAATCTTTAAAGCCGAAAATTATTCAACCGACGATTTCCAAAAAATCATCCAATCCTACCAAGAAATCCACATTAAAAAAGGAGACTATTTTTTGCGCGAAGGCAAAGTGGCCAACCATTATTGGTTTATTCAATCTGGTTTGGTTCGTTCCTATGCCATCGACCCATCGGGAAAAGACATCAGCACCAATTTTTACGCTGGTGGCGATTTACTTATCGATTGGCCTTCGTTTTTTATGCGCCAACCCATCCGAGAAAATATTCAAGCCATTACCGATTGTGCGTGTTGGCAATTAGATTTTAACACCTTTCAAAATTTATTTCACAGCATCGAGGCCTTTCGCGAACAAGGACGGGCTAATTTGGTCAAAAGCTATTTTACCTTAAAAAACCACACCATCTCCATCATCGCCGATCAAGCCAAAGAACGGTATCTCAAATTAATCAAAGAAAAACCCGAGCTCAGTCAAAATGTGTCCCTTAAACATTTGGCTAGTTATTTGGGCATTACAGATACCTCCTTAAGTCGCATCCGAAAAGAAATTGCCCTCGAAAAATAATTTTTCGTCCAAATCTCCTTTCTTGCCATAAGGCAAGATTTTTACTTTTTGGTCGCCCTACATTTGCCTAAACAAATTAAAAAAAAGCAAATGGAAAATTTAAAAGAATTTATGCTCATTTTTCGGATGACCCCTTCCGAAACAGCCTTAACCCCTGAACAATTAGGGCAACAACACCAACAATGGGGCGCTTTTATTGGCGGCATCGCTGCACAAGCAAAATTTATGGGCACTAATCGGTTGGGGTTTGAGGGGAATTTAATTCATGGCACCACCGAAACCAATCAAATTGCCGATGAAAATACACCGATTGTTTCAGGGTACTTATTATTAAAAGCCGAAAACCTTGCCGAGGCAACCAAAATGGCCAAAGGCTGTCCCATCCTTGCAGCAGGTGGCTCAGTTGAAATTCGTGAAATAATCCCCATGTAATTCCCTAACTAAATGAAAACAATCAAAAATGCACAAAACCGCGCCGCATTAATTGCCCGCATCGTAACACTTACCAACGCCCACACCCCCAAATGGGGAAAAATGGACACTTTCCAAATGGTAAAACACGGCATCATCAGTGAAGAAATGTATTTGGGTAAAAAAACCTACAAACGCCTTTTCATAGGGAAAATTTTTGGCAAAATGTCCTTAAAATCAATCCTTAAAAATGAAGATCCCATGAAACAAAATCAACCCACCCACCCCGATTTTAAAATAACCGGAACTGGTGACTTGGCTGAGGCTAAAAAACAATGGATTTCTTTGTTGCAAGAATATGAAACCAGCAATAATATCACGTTTGTCCACCCATTTTTTGGCAAAATGACCCCCGACCAAATCGGAAAATATGTCTACAAACATACCGATCATCATTTAAGGCAATTTAACGTGTAAATTCACCACATGGAAACCATCGCCTACCTCATTTTAACCTGTTTAACCTTGTGCTGGTGCTATTTCGCATCAGGCAGGGACAAACGGGTTTTGTTTATTTACATACCTTGGCTCATTTTTATCAGTATCCTGTCCTACTTTAACTTTTTCAAAAACACAACAGCACTGCCGCCTAGGTTTTTAGTAGCGGTTTTGCCAAATGTCTTTTTTATCTGGGTTCTCGTTAAAAAAACCAAACTTAATCAGCTCAATATAATTACCTTAACCAGCCTTCAAATCATCCGCATCCCTATCGAACTTTTTTTATACGCTTGGTACCTGAACAAAACCGTTCCCATTTCCATGACCTTTAAAGGCCTTAATTTTGACATTCTTATGGGAATTTCCGCCCTTTTCCTCACCATTTACCTCCTAATCACCAAAAAAATACCCAAAAAATTACTTTTAGGATGGAACGTCATCGGCTTACTCTTTATCATCAACATCGTCACCATCGCCATCCTTTCGGCACCCATACCCTTTCAGCAATTCGCCTTCAATCAACCAAACATTGCCATCTTGTTCTTTCCAAACACCTTACTCCCAGCCTTTTTAGTACCAGTCGCCGTGCTTGCACATGTCCTCAGTATTAAAAAATTGCGTGGGAGTTAAGCTTTTTTCTTTGGGCATTAACCCCAACTAGTTGGGGGTCGCGCTGTACGTTATAGTCCCCCAAAAGGGTGGTTTCGAGAGCCTCAACCTCCCTTTTGGGCGCGCTGCCACTCCCATCGCTAATGCAAAATCTAATTCCAATCAAATCCGTCAAAAAATCGACCATCAAACCTCCTATATACTCACTTCACAAAATCCGTTTTAACCAAAATTCGGGCAGTTATAAACATCCGTAGTTGAATTACTCTTTCAAATCACATAAAATTAAAGCAAAACAAATTTTAATTTAGCCATTCATAAACGTTCAGAAGATCAAACCTTCTTAAAAACGCATTGAACCAATGAAAAAAAGAATTACGCTGCTCCTCTTAGTTTTCACTACAATTGTATTTGCAGAAAAATCAAGCGTCACCATCCTTATCGATCCCGGTCATGGGGGAAAAGATCCAGGACATCTTCCCCACCAAAACGAATTGATGCAAGAAAAGGACATTGTTTTAGAAATCTCCCTAAAAATTGGCGAATATTTAACCTATAATTTGTCCAATGTAAAAGTAATGTACACCCGCAAAACAGATATTTATCCAAGTTTAGACGAGCGTGTGGCCATGGCAAATAATAATAACGTGGATTATATGTTGTCAATACATGTCAACGGCAGTCCAAACAGCTCCATTTACGGCACCGAAACGCATATCCATAATTTCGAGGCAAAATCATCTTATCAATGGGCAAAATTAATTGAGGATCAATTTACCAGCCGTGCGGGTCGCCGCAGTCGTGGGGTAAAAACCGCTGCCGATGTGGGACATTCCATCCAAATCTTAAAACAAACCAACATGCCAACCGTTTTGGTCGAGTGTGGGTTTATCACCAATGCTACCGAAGGAAAATATTTGAATTCGGCCTATGGCCAAGAAATTATTGCCTCTGCCATCTTTCGTGCCACCCGCGAATTTATCAAAGCCAAACACCCTAACATCGACTTTAGTCCTGCCAAAGATTTAGCGGTAAAAAACGATCAGTCTATTTACAAAGTGCAAATCATGGCCTCAATCGATGAATTAGCCACCGACATTCCCGAATTTAAAAAACTAGGATATCCAGTTGAGCGTGTGAAAGTTCAAAGTACAAGTATGTATAAATACAAGTATTATGTCGGTCCTTTTAAAGATAAAAAAGAAGCCAAAAAGGTCGAAAAAGAAGTACAAGGCAAAGGCTACAAAGACGCCTTCATCGTCTATTTTGAATGATTCATCTATAAAAATTACCTGTTAGTATTGTTTATTTGATCAAGAATTATTATATTGCCATACCATCACACGAACAAATAGACTTATGGCGACAGTATACGAAACAAGATTAATCGGTAATTTAGGAAAAGACGCACTCATTAAAAAAATGGACAATTCAGTTTTGGCAATTAATTTCCCCGTTGCCCACAATAAAAATTGGCGCGATAAAAAAACGGGCGAACAACGGACCAAAACAACCTGGGTCAATTGTACCATCTGGAAAAAAGAAGGATCCAACCTCCGCATCCTCGATTATTTAAAAAAAGGAACCTTGGTTGAAGTTGTCGGAACCCCATTTGCAAAAGGATATTTACAAGAAGACCAAACAATAAAATCAGAAATTCGCTTAAACGTTTCGCGCACCAATATTCTTAA
>JADZFJ010000082.1 GCA_020849935.1 Crocinitomix sp.
CTCAGAAAGAGGGGATAAATTTTTTCTTTTAGCTTTCATCATCTACCCCATCCTAAATGCTGTTTACGAACTTTACAACATTCGTAAGATGAATGAAACTAATTATCATGATGAGGCCTTTGAAATAAAATTTCAATTTTGGCTTTCACAAAAACGGGTTCTTTCGCTACTGATCTTCACGATAATATTAGCTATGATAACCCTATTTCAATTTTATTTTGGCATTCAAAAATCAGTAGAATTGGTAGGGCTTGTCAAACCTAAAGTTTTTGACGGTGAATACTGGCGCTTATTAACCGCAACCCTCGTGCATGGCGGCGTTTTGCACATTGTATTCAATGCTTTTGCAATTTACAGTGTAGGTTTGATAGTGATTCGCTTGGCTGGATTTTACCGATTCGCCATCATTTTTCTTTTATCTGGAATACTTGGAAGCATTTTTAGTGTACTATTTCTACCAACTATAACTTCGGTTGGAGCTTCAGGAGGGATTATGGGGTTGATAGGTTTTTTACTCATCCTAGGACTGAAACTCAAACAAAATGTCCCTCGCAATTTTATTAAAACCATCTTTATAGTGGTGGTGATGAATGTTATTTTAGGTTTGACAAATTTAGATCTTATTGACAATGCTGCGCACGGTGGAGGATTTTTAGGTGGTTGTATTTTAGGTTTGTTGATGATCAATAAAAATAAATTAACTATCCCTTATCCCCGAAATAAATGGACTTCTTTTTTTGGTATACTGTCATCAATAATTATAGTGATTGGTCTAATATCGGTGATTGTACTTTTGGTGAGAGACTAATTTAATAACCTCAGTTCGATAATTGATTTAATTTCCTATTTTTAACCATCCTATCACAGTAAAAAAAATTGTATTAGTGATTTTATCCGCCATAAAAAAACTTAAAAATGATTCAAAAATTTGTTCTATATAGCTTAATTTTTACCTTTCTTCCAATCACTTTTTTTGGACAAAATGAATCCCAACCAATGTCAAAAACACAAGCGGTTGGTTTTACCTTTTCTCCCGATTATTGCTACCGAAACCTCAAGGCGGAAGACTACGTACAATTCATCGTTGACGATCGCAATTCATTTGAAACGCCTAAATTTGGATTTACTACTGGATTTAATTATTCCATGCGGTTAAGTAAACGATTCACCCTTGAAGTTGGTGTTTTATACTCTGAAAAGGGTGAAAAATATAAGCTAAAACCGAATTGGATTCCTCCTAATTCCTTAGATGACCCAGCCCTTCCGACTAAAATTCTTGGGCGATATCATTATTTATACCTAGATGTTCCAGTAAGGACAAATTTTTATTTAACGAACAAAAAACTAAAATTATATCTCACTGGTGGTATTTCGCCTAATCTACATTTAATACAAAAAACCGTTTCAATTATGGAGTTTGGTGACGGGCATTCAACCCGATCAGTTTCGTACGACAATGTTGGCTTTTCAAGGATTAATGTCGCTTTTACAGCAGGACTAGGTGTCCGTTACGATTTATCAGAAAAATTATACCTTGTATGCGAACCACTTTATAGGCGTTCAATTACATCGATCATTTCTGGACCGATAGAGGGATATTTATATTCGGTAGGATTGAATACAGGGATTTATTACAATTTTTAGTTAATCAAATCAACCGATCAACCAAAAATAATAAGCCACCTCAACATATTTACCTCGACATATACCAATTTAATTCTTTCTCCATTTTTCTGTACTTAAAAATTTTGGTGATGATGGATTGTAGTCGAACGAAAGCAGTTTCACTCTTCACCACATAATCATAAGCCCGGTGGTGCATACAATTAATCGCCACTTCAATTTTATCTTGCGAGGAAAGCATCACCACTGGTATATCGGGGTTAATGGCTTTAATTTTATCCATTGTTTCTAAGCCGGTCATTGCGCCCTTATTGATGCCATCCAAATGATAATCTAAAATAATTACATCTGGATTTTCTGATAAGTTAGAGATACACAATTCACCTAAGGGAAATGTTTTTATTTCAAAATCAGCACTATCCATAAATTCAATTTCTAAATTTTTAAGAAAAAGTGCGTCGTCATCTACTAAAAACAGTTTTATTTTATTCATTTTCGTTAAATTGATGATTTAATTTTATTGTATTCTTCAGTCAATTCGGAGCAAGCGTGTGTGCAGACATGTTCTAAGGTCTTTAGCATATTTTCAATATCCTCCATGACCTGTTGAGATTTTGTAAATTCATAGATTTTCCTGGCTAATGATTCGTAGTCATTGCTTATTCCCATGATCGAAAAAGAAGGAATGATTTTGTGAACAGCCTTTGATAATCCGTCCCAGTTTTTTTCGGAGAAAAAATAAATTTTATTCAACCCAAGCTTGGTTTTTTTATGCGTGTAAAGGAACTTTTCTAAAAGATTTATTTAAAACAGCCACTTTGTACGTTTATTCTATCTATTTTTAGTCAATCCTATGCTCGCTTTTAAGATCTTATCTTAAAGCAATTAAATAACGATTGTAAATGATGCAAATGTTTTTAAAAAACTTGACGATAGCCCTCACGCTGCTCCCAATCACTTTTTTTGGTCAAAATGAATCCCAACCAACTTCAAAAAAACAAGCCGTTGGTTTTACCTTTTCGCCAGATTATAGCTACCGAATTCTTGTGCCAGATGCCGAAACTAAATCTTTAGCTGAATTTCGAGATTTGTCCGAAACTCCTAAATTTGGATTTACGTCTGGCTTTAATTATGCCTTGAAATTGAATAAACGATTTACCCTTGAAGCAAGCATTTTATATGCCGAAAAGGGCGAAAAATTAAAACTTGAAAGCACCGTTTTGCCAACAAATCCAAATGACCCCATAACCTCAGTCATATTTTTAAATCGCACCCACTATTTATACCTTGATGTACCCGTAAAGTTGAATTATTTTATAACGACAAAAAAAGTGAAGTTTTTTGTCTCCGGTGCAATTTCACCCAACCTCTTTTTAACGGAAAAAACTTTTTTCCGTGCGATTTATGAGAATGAAAAATTACCAATTTCTAGAGGGTTTGGAGACAACGGTTTTTCGCGGATTAATCTCGCATTTACCGCTGGATTTGGACTCACGTACGATTTATCGGATAAATTCTACCTGAAAGTTGAACCCACTTACCGACGTTCGATTAACTCGATCATTTCAGGACCACTTGAGGGATATTTATATTCGGTTGGACTAAATACAGGGTTCTATTACAATTTTTAATCTGCTGAATCCTTTTAATTTATAGACCACATTCAAATGCCAAAAATAGTGCTTACGACAATCCTAAATGCACCCATCGAAATTTGTTTCGACCTTGCGCGCAGCATTGATTTGCATAAAATTTCAACAGCAAAAACGAGGGAAGAGGCCATTGACGGCGTGACGACTGGATTGATTGGGTTAAACGAATTTGTGACATGGCGCGCATCACATTTTGGCTTTAAACAAAAACTGACGTCTAAAATTACTGAATTCCAAAAACCAACCTATTTTAAAGATGAACAAATCAAAGGCATCTTTAAATCTTTTTACCACGAACACAAATTCGAACAAACCGAACAAGGAGTTCTGATGACCGATGTTTTTGACTTTCAATCACCTTTAGGGGTTTTAGGTAAAATAGTTAATCGACTCATCCTAACACGGTACCTAACAAAATTACTCGCTGAAAGAAACGCCGTTATCAAACTATTCGCTGAATCGGATGAATGGAAAAAGGTTTTAAATAAGGAGGAATATTGCCACTAGATTGATGGGGATATGCTATTTTCAATAAATGCAAATTCGTTCGATTTCTCCTCAAAATGTCAACTAATTCAAACCTCA
>JADZFJ010000083.1 GCA_020849935.1 Crocinitomix sp.
TAAAACGGGGTTCCAATTTCATCAGGTTGTTGAATGAGTTGAATTGAACGAAGGGCAAATTTCAGTTTTTTTTGAAGGAGTGGAGTAGGGCCATTGGATAAAACTAAAAATGCTTCATAAAAATGTTGATCACCATAACCTTTTGGATACCAAAGTTTAGCATCTTTAAATTCTTGTGAATCTTGAATAATATTTGCCCCTTTTTTTAACCGAATTTTACGTTGTGATTGATTAAATTGAAAATTAATTTCTTGGTCTTGATGGCTTAAAACTTCAAACTTAAAATCCACTTTAGCCGTGCCATTTTCCAACAAAACAGTTTCATACGAAAAATCAACCAATCGAACATCCTCCCACGTACGCAAATAAACCGGTCGCCAAATGCCACAAGTCACAAACCGAGGACCCCAATCCCACCCAAAATGATAGGCCGCTTTTCGGGCATAAGGCGAAACTTTTAAATCGACGGTTTCATTGGCAGCGGGTAAAATATAAGGCGACTTGGTTACATTTTTTTTGTTCATCGTAATGGGCGAATGAAATCTAACCCGCAACTCGTTTAGCCCAACAATTAAGTTCGATTTTACATCAATGCGCCAAGTTCGGAACATATTATCCGAAAATTGAATTTCTTTTCCGTTTAAAAAGATGGTTGCGTAAGTGTCTAATCCTTCAAAAACCAATTCGATGTGATTTTTGTTAAATAGACTCGAATCGACTAAAAAAGAGGTGGAGTAATCCCAATCCATTTCTTCAATCCATCGTTGTTTAAGTTCGTTGTTACCAAAATAAGGATCTTGAATGATTTTATTTTCGAGCAAATCTAAATGAACGACACCCGGAACTTTGGCATTTTTCCATTCTTGCGAATTTGCGTTTTTAAATTTCCAATTCGTGTTTAAGGGAATAATTTCTTCCGAAAACCCATTGAAAGGTATCAAAAAAGCATATAAAAAAAGTAAAAATAGATTTCTCACAACGACAAATATAGGCAAAACAACAGGGATTCCTAGTAACCTTGTCACAAAACGATGCACAAAAATTGACTTAAAATCCTAGCCAATCACTTTAAAAATAAGCGATCGAAAATCTTTGGAAAAATAAAAAATTAGCAAGTTAAATTTGATCCAATTCTTCTCGTTCTGGTTTTAAAGTTGTATTATTTTGATCAGTTGTTTTTTCCGTAACTTTCCATTGGCTTCGCATGATGATTACCAATATAGCTAGAATAACTCCAATCATTGCTGTAATAATTCCAATTGACACCTTTTCTAAATCATTTTGTTGGGCATGTTCGAAACTTTTAACTGAAAGTAAAATCAAGAACATGAATGCTCCAAGCGTAAGGACAACTTCATTTTTGTTTTTTAGGGACTTATATATTAAGTATATACTAAAAATTTTTGCATATAAAAATACAATTGCGTCACTCCTATAGAGTTCTCCTAAAAAGGATGCAATAAAGAACACAATTAGACCACAAAAAAGTGCAACAGACGTATCTTTTGATTTGTTTTTAAATTCGTCCTTATATTTTTTTATTGCAAAAAATCCAATCCCAAAAATAATAATCAATGTGAATACTTTCATGATTCCCCAATCATTCATATAAACATACGAATTGTTTCGGAAAATCATACCTGATCTTTCCATCGACAGAACTATAGATAGAATAATTATGGCAAGTGTTATCATGGTTTGAATTGGTTTCTCAATATACCAATTTCCTTGTTTAAAATATTTTAAGGAGAACATGTATAGTGCAGGTACGATTGCCAACATTGAAAGATATGAGAATCCATAAGTGCTGACAATACCCAAAGAAATCATCATGATCGCAAATAAAACGCCAAATGTGATTTCACGAAATTCAATTTTCTTCGCTTCTTCAAGTCGTGGGATCCAAAAAAATAAAATGGCTAAACCAAAAGGCCAAATGAATAAATTTAAAAATTCAAGCCATTCAGAACCAAATTTTGAAGTAAATGGTATCCATACTGCTGCTATGACAATTGCAATCATATAAAGATAACTAGTGACAACGGCTTTTAAATGATTAATCACAAATAAACCAAAGCCCAAAGCTATGTATATTTGAAGGTCTGTTCTCAGAAAGGTCAAGTTATAGATTGGGAAGAAGCCAACAAAACTGACTCCAAATCCACAAAACATAAACGCTGCAGTTAATTCTCGGAACAAACCACTTTTTTTCCTCCCAAGAATATAAATAATATAAAAAATCGCTCCAATAATCACTGGAATAAAAATTAAAATCTTCATCCATTCTTCACCATCAAGAACATTAGTATTGCTATTAGATAACATTGTGACAACACCTGATATTATCATAATTACACTTAGCGTTGAAAAATAAAATTTCAAATATTTATAAAGTGGAAAAGGTTGTGCTGGTTCAAGTTCATTTTCGAGAGATTTTTTTACTTCATCACTATAATTACCATTTGCCAATACCTTTTTGAGCCATGCTTTTTTCCAGTAGAAAAGATAGGCATGTATGATTCCAAAACTAAAAAACAGGCTTGACAAGTAGACGATAACAATTAGTGTTTGAATCATTCCAAAACCGTAATAAAACAAGAAAGAATTCATAATGGGGTCGCGATTAAAATTGTTTAGTGTTGAAATATACACTTTATTTCATACAATCAGCAAAATTCATTTATTTATTTACGATAATTACTGATTCCAATTTGTTAAAATTGAACAATATAAATATTAATCTAAAGAGGTTTATTCAACCAAAGATGAATTAATTTTGCGAATCAAAATTTTCGGCGATTTTAAATTCTTGGGCAATTCCTCCAGTAATTCTAAGCAAGTCGTAGTGGCTTTGCAACAACTCAAAAAGACGATCATAATAAGATAGTACGGCTTGTTCGTAGGTCGTACGAATGTCATTTAAATTAAAAACAGTAATAAGACCCATGTCATATTTTTCTTTTCCCAATTTCCACAAGTTTTTAGTGTGAACCACACGTTGAAGGGCCATTTTTTCAATTTTAACACGGGTTTGGTACAAATCGTAAAAGCCCTTTAATTGGTGTTGAAGTTTTAAGGTGAGTTGATCGATTTGTATTCCTACAACATCTCGTTGAATTTCAGCAATTTCTACATTTCTTTGACGGTTAAATCCTTGAAAAAGATCATACCGCAAATTAATCGAACCATTGTGCGTCCAAGAACTCGTTTCGGTCGAAAACGGCTCATCTCCAAAAAGTTGAATATAGCCTAAGGATGGAGTAGTGGCAAGGTTTAACGTCACCACAGGATAATAAGCACTGGTTTTAGCCCGTACGTTTAATTCTTGCAATTCGTAATTAATAAATTGGTTTTTTAAATTTTGATTGTTGTTGACCATTTTATTTTGCAATTCTTCGAAACTTGTGTTTTGAGCTTCAAATCCAAGCGAATCTGTTAAGAGATAAGGTTTTTCAACCTCTTCGGCCATTACCATATTTAGGTTTCGATGGGCATTTTGAACCGCCAATCCTTGTAAAAGTAGGTTAGAAGAATCTGCGAGCACCTGGTTTTCAAAAGCCAATACATCAAAACTTGTATTAATCCCTAGTTCGTTTTTGAACCGATATAAGGAAAGTTTGTCGGAAGAATAATCCAATAAATCTTTGACAATTTCCAATTTTCGTTTTTGAACCACGGCAGTGTAATAGGCCAGAATCACTTCGTAAATCGTTGATTCAATCACAACAATGGCATTCCCTTTTGTTTGTTCTTGCAATTGATCAAACCTTGCTTTGTTAATCTGAATCCCAAATCCATTAAAAACAGTCCAAGACATGTTTAACGAGGCTTGAAAATTGTCATTAAACACCACGCCAGGAAAA
>JADZFJ010000084.1 GCA_020849935.1 Crocinitomix sp.
AAATAGAAAAAACACGTCGTTAATTGAACTGCTGATAATCTTGAAATTTTCTTGACTTTTAACCAAAGCCGCTTCAATCAACTCTTGCTGAGTAACATCGCGAAAAAATGATTGGATGGCAATAATCTGACCAGCCTCAAATTGAACACTTAAACCTCCTTTTAAAACCACCTCCCGTTTGGATTTGGTAATCATTTTAAACGTATGTTCGTTCTGATCTGCAACATCCCCTAATTTCAAAATCTCCTCAATCAATAATTCGCATTGCTCTTTGCTATCGGGATGCAAAATATCGTAAAAATTCAACGTCTTAATTTCATGATCTTCGTAACCCAATGTTTTCTTCCAAGATGGATTTACAAATAAAAATTGACCATTCGGATCAACACTTTGAATCAAATCAGTCGAATTATCAAACAATTCTCGGTATTTCAATTCGCTTTCAGCCAAGCTCAGTTGAATTTTTTTAATATCATCCAAATTTCTTAAGATACCAAAAAAACCAGTAATTATTTCCGGATTGGTATGACTAAAGCGGGTTTTCACATTTTGACCAATCCAAATACTCTCGCCATTCGCTTTAATCATTCGACATTCGAGATAGGTTTCCTTCGACCTTAATTTAAATTGGTCGTTGTAGTGTTTTTGTACAAATTCCAAATCATCTGGATGAATTAATTTCCGGAACGACATGCCTAAAAAATCCTCATTCGAATAACCCAAAACACTTTTTGCAGAAGTATTTACATAGGTAATTTCACCTTGAATATTCGTTGTGTAAATAATATCCGTGGCATTGTCAATGATGTGTTGAAATTGATCGTCATTTTCCTTTCGTTGGGTGATGTCTCGCGAAATCCCCATGGTGCCGGTTTTTATCCCTTTCTTATTAAAAGTAAAATTCGACGAAAGATGCGAAATAAATTGTTCCCCGTTTTTTCGAAGATTCACAATTTCTCCTTTAAATTCATTTTTACCGTCCAACGATTTTTGAACAAGCTCAAAATCGCTCGTCAAAGCGTAAAACTTCTGAATGGGTTGACCAATCATTTCGTCACGGGAATATCCAAACATTTTGGTGGTGGCATCATTACAAAAAGTAATCATACCATTTAAATCACAAAAAATAACGCTTTCAATGGTGCTTTGCAAAAAAAGCTCGTTTTGTTGACTGATTTGTTTGAGTTTTTTTCGTGATTTCAGCAATCGTAACACCAATAAACAGAACCCCATCGCACCTGCACCTCCAAAAATAAACCAGACAAAATCAGGCATTGAACTTTGGTAAACAATCACCTTTTTATCCGTTGTTTCCTGAAAAGATTCGGTTGAAAAGTCGAGCGCTAAACTCAATTTGTTCCCACAAAAAACAGCACCAACTAGCAACAAACCTATAAAGATGAGGTGCCAATTATTTCTATAGAAACTAAGTTTTTTCAAATTATTAAATTGAAATCAAATCAACATATCAAAAGTTGAACCAATTAATTTGAAATACCCTGATTTAAATGAAGTTTTACGCTCCAAATTGACCTAAGTGGTAATCCAAATGTTTATAAAACATTGTATTCCATTCTTTTGTTGTTAATTTTCCAAAAGAATGAGATTCTTTATTGTTAAAATATGCACCACCTAAGCCTTGAACTTTTTGAATAAAGGCAATCAAACGAACTTTTTCAGTTTCAAAAACACGTTCATCCACAATAACAAAAGCAGGAGCTGTGCGGCTATTGTTTTTGTACGGTTTATCGCCCACAACCGTCGGTTTAACAAATAATTTCAACATAAACTTCACAAAACCACTTGTTTTTGGGTGTTTATCTTCAAAAATCATTTCATACGTCACTGAACAATGTGCCAACATTTGCGCCACATTCATTTTTCCCCATTTAGCAGGTGTGCTAGGGGTTAAGGTATTAATTCTCTCCACTAATTCTGCAACAACCGCTGCGTCAAAAATATCTTTCATAACTTTACTTTTCACATTAAATCAGGGCCAAAAATAAGCAATATTCAGCCTTTTAACACCAATCCAGACAAATCCACCGAGGTTTTCTTTAAGAAATCCACTTCACGTCTTTAAAATTCGGTTTTCTTTTTTCTAAAAAGGCATTTCTACCCTCTTTAGCTTCTTCTGTCATATAGGCCAAACGAGTTGCCTCCCCAGCAAAAACCTGTTGTCCCACCATTCCATCGTCTGTTAAATTCATCGCAAACTTGAGCATTTTTATGGATGTTGGCGATTTCTCTAAAATCTCTTGCGCCCATTCGTAGGCGGTGTCTTCTAATTCATCGTGTGGAATCACAGCATTCACCATGCCCATGTCAAAGGCATCTTGCGCCGAATAATTTCTCCCAAGAAAAAAGATTTCGCGCGCCTTTTTTTGTCCAACCATTTTCGCCAAATAAGCCGACCCATATCCACCATCAAAACTTGTTACGTCTGCATCTGTTTGCTTAAAAATAGCGTGTTCTTTGCTCGCTAAAGTTAAATCACACACCACATGCAAACTATGTCCTCCACCAACAGCCCATCCTGGCACCACGGCAATCACTACCTTTGGCATAAACCGAATCAAACGTTGAACTTCCAAAATATTTAAGCGGTGCGCCCCATCTTCACCCACATAACCTTGATGACCGCGTGTTTTTTGATCGCCTCCACTGCAAAACGAGTAAACCCCATCTTTCGGCGAAGGTCCTTCCGCTGACAATAAAACCACCCCAATCGATGGATCTTCTTGTGCATCGTAAAAAGCACGGTACAATTCACTCGTGGTTTTTGGGCGAAATGCATTCCTTACTTCCGGACGATTAAAAGCAATTCGCGCCACCCCATTCGCTTTTTTATAAGTGATATCTTCAAATTCAATGGCAGTTTTCCACTCAATTTTTGTCATAAACGTAATTTTTGGGTAAAAATACGAATAATTTGGGCAAATCCCTCCCCAACGAGTTGGGGGGGTCAGGCTGTATCGTTCCCGCTATTTTTTTTGAAAAAAAAATGAGCTCCACTAC
>JADZFJ010000085.1 GCA_020849935.1 Crocinitomix sp.
ACCTAAAACGCACCATTTGGGCCGATATCGCAGGGTTTAACGTGGCAGTACATTACGTCCTAAACGGTCAAAAATTCGAGTTCGACATGATGCTCGACGCCAATTTTTATCCGGTTAATTAAATTGATCAGTTTGATTTTCTTCGTCGCTCCTCGCTGCGCTGCGTAGGATATCCATCCTACGCCAAACTACAAATTAAGCGATATTTATCGCCTTTGCAAATTAAAACTAATGCGTGGCTGAAGAGTTCTATTAATCAAAGAGGTTTAAAGTTAGATGAACGTACCCTTTTATTCTATTATAAATGATCCTCCTTCTATTCTAGTTGTTACGTCCAAAGGATCAGGCTTGAATAAACCATCAATAAAAGCACCAAAGGAATCACATACTTTGGAAATATTGGAATAGTCAGGCTGCCCTTCAAATTCCAAGTTATGATCCCAAAAATAAACACTATTTCCACCTATGTTTTCTTCACTTCCTAATTTTAAAAGGAAATGATTCCCTCCTGAATCACCCGCAAAAGGCAAATAATCCTTAGGAATTCTATTTCTCAAAGATGAAAGAACTGAATCAATATTCGTCCGATATTTTTCTTGTCTGAGTCCGTAAAAATAATCGACATTATATAAATCTCCATCTACTCCCTTAAAGCATGATAAAATAGACCTCCCTCCATTTGTTGCGACAAGAGAACTCCTAAACTCACTCGGTAAATTACCAAATTCATTTTCAATATCATTTAGTTTTTCTAAATTGACTGATCCGAATTCATTCGGTATTTCAACTTTCCACATGTATCTATTTATTGTCCCGATTCATTCCCTTCGCAACGGCCTATAACCCCTTGTACCATGCTACTTCTACTTCGCTGCGTAGGATATCCATCATATGCCAAACCACTATTTAAGCTATATTGATCGCCTTTGCAAATCAAAACTAATGCTGATGCTTATGCGCCCCAGAAGCCTTTGCAAAAGCAATGTATTTATAAGAAACCTTTTCAACCGTCGATTTACCTTCGGTAATTCTAACCTTTTGGTTTGCTTTTAATTGGGTGAATTCTTGTTTTTCACTGTTTTGCCAATAAATAGTCAGTTTCTTAATCTCGGTAGCTTTACCCATTCCAAATTCTTCGTGCATACTTGAGGCGCCGAACGAACCACCCGTACCAACCATACGATACAATTTTTTTCCGTCATTTAATTCAATTTCTAGACGAGTACCAATGGCATTTCGGTTGGTTTTCACCCCAACCAATTCAAGCACAAACCAATTATTTCCAAATCCCGGATTTTCAAAAAGCACGTTTGTAAAATCATCACCATCATAAGCACCGCCCATTACCGCATACACGTCTTGGTCGCCATCCTGATCCATGTCAGAAAACGAAACCCCGTGCCCTTTTTGAATATGGCCAAAACCACCAGCCGAAGTCACTTCTTCGAATTTTTTCCCGCCCACATTTCTAAACATTCTATTCGGAACCAAGGTGCTGTATTCAGGCGATCCAGTTCCAATGTAAAAATCTAAAAAACCATCATTATCCAAATCTCCGAAATTAGAACCCATTCCGTACATGGTTTTCGAAATTCCATAAGCTGCTGTTCGATCGGTAAACGTTTCATCACCATTATTAATATACAAGCGAGGTTTGTCGGTTTTTACCTCTTTTCCTTCTAGTTCCGAAGCAAAATCACCTCCCAAAGCAAATAAATCCGTTAAATCATACCCGCACACAAAAATATCTTGAAAACCATCATTATTTGCATCAAAAAACCAACAAGGAAAACTGTGATAAGGTTCTTGAACACCTGCTTTTTTACCAATCTCTTCAAATTGTCCGCCGTTATTTTTATACAATAAATTCATTCCTCGTGCATCCGAAATATACAAATCGGGCCAAGTGTCATTGTTAATGTCACCCCAAGCCACCCCTTTCACAAATTTGCTAATCCCACCTAAGCCATGTGCGGCAGAAACTTCAGAAAAAGTACCATTGCCATTATTTTTATACAATTCGCAGGGTTGTGAGCTGGTTTCACTTTCATTTCCGATGAATAAATCTAAAAAACCATCCTTATTGAAATCAGCCCAAGCCCCAGTTTGGGTGGAGAAATACGATAAAATTCCAGCCGAGCGGGTGACATCATCAAAAGTACCATCACCATTATTTTTTAAGAGAGAATTTGGATGTTTACCTCCGTCAGAAAGCCAACCACCACGTAAAATAAAGATATCTTCAAATCCGTCATTATTATAATCGGCGTGGGTGCAATTTAATCCGCCAGTTAAGCCTTGTAAACCAGCTTTGATTGTGGCGTCCTCGTAACTCCCTTTTCCATTATTAATAAAAAGTTTGGCTTGGTCCCTCATTTGACTCGAGGTTGCAAAAACATCCAAAAGCCCATCTTCATTAAAATCTTCCACACAAACTCCACCGGACAAACCGTTTTCGGCCAAACCAACATTCATGGCAATTTCCTCAAATCGCGGGAAATTTTTTTGTTCCATGTTCCAATTTGGGTAAATAATTTTCTGATCCGCAGGTACTTTATCAGGATATTCGCCTAAGGTCATGTACGCAATATTAATCAACCACTTATATTTATCTTGCGGCCGATGTTTTTGAATCAAGCTATATAATTCAATCGCTTTTCGCGAACCTTCTTCTAATTTATGAACAGCAGGATCATGCAAAGGAATAATACACGAAAAGGCGGTATGTGAATTTTGGCAATTTTCTTCTTCCCCCAAGCGTAAATAGGCCAAGGCCAATAATTCAAATACAGGGTAATACAGATCAGACATGATTTCCTCGTAAGGTTTTTCAAATTTATTCAAGTAGGCTTCAAGTTCGTTAATACATTGTCTGTTTTCGCCGGCGAACAATAATTCAGAACAATAGCTGTAAAAAATGAGGTTGTAATTTTCGGGGGCCACTGTTTCTAGTTCGGTCTTATACAAAGCAGCACGTTCGGTATTCCAGTTAAAATAAACTTTTGGGTCGCCGTTGGTAATTAACCCGCGCAATTCATCCACCATTTGTTTTGTTTCAGCCGTTTGAACTTGTTCGGTACCGCTGGTTTCAGCAGTTGTGGTTGCATCGGCAGGTTTGTCCGATTCTGATCCACAACGCGTAAAAAGAACCAACGCAAAAAATAAAATGAAGATAGATTTTAGTTTCATAGTAAAGTAAAATTACAAAAAAAATCTTCACTGCATGCAACCAAATCAAACCCTGCTTCATCAATGATAAAAAACGCTGACTGCTACAAATAAATTAAAAAATAATACAATGAGAAACACCACATTATTTTTAGCGATTGTTCTCCTTTTAGGAGCTTGTAAAGATAAAATGTATCAAAAGTACCTTGCAAATGTCCCTGTGTATACTTCGTATGAAACATTTCGTAGTTCGGGAGGATTTGAAAGTCCGAGGGCGATTGATAAAATGGGAAATATTTATTTTAAAGACAATTATCTTTTTGTCGTTGAGCCAGATAATGGAATTCATTTTATTGATAATGCCAATCCTTCCGCACCAATTCAAAAAGGATTTTTAAATGTTTGGGGCGCAGGAAACATGGCCATCAAAGGAAATTATTTGTATGTGAACAGTTATATTGATTTGTTGGTGTATGACATAGCTTCGATGGAAAATCCAACTTTAACCCGTCGAATGGAGGATGTATTTCCAACTGCTTTGCCCACTTCGAACAGCGATTATCCTTATGCAGCAATTGACAAAAGCAAAGGAGTCGTTACTTCATGGATTGTCGAAGAGGTAAACGAAGAAGTAACACCATACTCCCCAAGTTATTTTGAGGATGGCGGCATTGTCGCATTTAATGAAACCTCTGGGGCTCCATCTATTTCAGCTACAGGAATTGCTGGGTCAATCAGTTTGTTCACCATTGTGGGAGATTATTTATATGTCATGGAAGAAGGAAATTTATTACATCCTTTTGACCTTACCAATCCAGCTTCGCCAGTGACGCATGAACGTGTGAATGTTTGGGGAACAGAAGTAGAAACTCTTTTTCCATACCAAGATTATTTATTTATGGGGACACCTTCAGGAATTCAAATTTTTGGTACCACTAATCCAAAATCACCGAATCATTTGTCCACTTTCGATCACGGTCGTGGCTGCGACCCGGTGGTGGTGAAAGACGATTATGCTTATGTGACTGTGCGTTCAGGTGGCGCATGTGGCGGGGTAATCAATCAATTGGACGTGATTAATGTTTCAAATAAATCAAATCCAACCTTGATAAGTTCTTTTGAAATGACCAATCCACATGGGTTAGGGATTGACGATAATTTACTCTTTATTTGCGATGGTGCTGCTGGCTTAAAGGTTTTTGACGCCACCAACCCAAGCGAAAGTGGCAATCATTTATTGTATTCATTTCCTTCTGTTCAAGTTACCGATATCATTCCATTTAATAATGTGGCGATGGTGATTGGTACGGATGGAATTTATCAATACGACTATTCGGTACCAGGAGAATTTAATTTATTAAGTGTCATTTCTTTCTAAAAAACACGTATGAAATTTCAACTAAAAAACATCCTTTGCCTAGCGATAACCTTGTTTTTATCAACATTAGGCAATGCACAAAATAGTACAGAGGAACTAAATGAAGAACTTCCGATTGGTTCAGATAAATCCGTGGTCAGCGGTTTTTACAATCGGTTTGACGTTGGAATTTTGGGAGGTAGCGCAGCCTCCCGATCTTTCAACATTGTCAATGGTTATCGAATTAATGCACATTGGAGTGCTGGGCTAGGATTAGGAGTCGAAGAATTTTATTGGAACCGATACATCCCTACTTATCTTGAAGGAAATTATAATCTCTTAAAAAAATCCACCACACCTTGGTTGAGTGTGATGGCGGGTTATGAAATTCCAACCGTAAGTTCCAATGGCGCCAACCGCGGCGGATTTACTTATGGAGGAAAAGTAGGTTTTAGTTATTTTATTGGAAAACATATCGGAATCACTACATCCATCGGTTATCGATATGCGCATTTGCAAGCCGAAACATTTTGGACAGGTTGGGATTTGCCGCCAATAACAACGGTGACAGATATTAACCGATACGAATTTCGGTTTGGGATGATATTTAAATAAGTAAATTTAGGGTTATAAAAGCAGAGAATTACGTTCGAAAGTAATTCTCTGCTATATGTTAACTTTCTAAAAACAAACAAGATTTTAAAAGAAGAGACATATTCTGACCAAGAATTAATTCGAGCCTGTATTGATAAAAATCGGCAGGCTCAGAAGGTATTATACACAAAATATGTCCAGTTAATAAAAGGGGTGTGTATGCGATACGCCGCTAATGAGGAGGAAGCGGAAGATTTGGTACAAGAAACATTTATTCAAGCTTTTAATAAGATTGATACGTTTAAAGGCGATGGCGCTTTGGGCGGTTGGATGCGAAAAATTGCCGTGAATAAATCCTTGGAACAATACCGAAAAAATAAATCCTTGCAAAATACAAAAGAAGGATTGATTCTTTCCATTGACAATTCGCCCGCTGATTTTGGGGTGATTGAGCAATTAAGTTTAGCAGATTTGTTGGCAATGATTCAACGCTTGCCAATTGGTTTTAGGACGGTATTTAACTTGTATGCAGTAGAGGGTTTTACTCACCAAGAAATTGCAGAAAATTTGGGAATAGCCGAAGGCACTTCTAAATCGCAATACAGCAGAGCAAAACAACAATTGGTGTCGTGGATAGAAGAGGAGAAGATGAATGAAATTAAAAGATTAGCACATGCAAAGAGATGAGCAAAGAGGCGCTTTAGGCGATAGATTTGAAAGTTTTGGCGCTGAACCTTCGGCTGGTTTATGGGATTCTATTGCGGATTCGTTAGATCAGAAAAAAAGGCGTAAAGCAATTATTTGGTGGTGGTTAGGGAGTGGAATCGCCGCCATTGGCATCCTTTTTATTTTGTTCGTTCAACCAACAAAAGCAAATTTTGATCAAACAGGTGACCATGCACGTTTGGTTTCCGATTCATCTCACCAAGATCAACAGTTATCCTTAGAAGCACCAACACGAACAAAAAAATTAACTGCGAATAAATTAAATGCGAGCAATTTGAAATCACCTCAAAATAAGGTTTCATCTTTCGCAGCAAATCAAGGATCAGCTCCTAAATTGGATCCGAATAACCAACCAAACGGGCTTGGAACGAATCCTCCAAATCGCCCTGACATTGAAATTGGGAATGCAGTTACCATGGAGCAACAAACGATTGAGAAGGTGTCAAGAATTCCTTTGGTGGAGGTGGAAGAATTGTTAATTCCCAAAATGAATCCCGAGTTAATTATTGGAGATGTGGCCGAATTAGATCAGCATAAATGGGAACTAGGTTTTGGGGTGAGTACTTGGACGGTGTCAAATAGATTATTATCAGACATAAATTATCAAAACAATAATTCCGAATTAATTGTCGATTATGGAGTAGGGACAGCAGATGTGCCAGAGATTTCCACCGATTTATTTGTAAAAGCCAATCGCCCACTTGGGTTTAATTTTTACGCGGGCTATCGTGTTCGTCCTCATTTGCGCATTACATCTGGTTTACAATATGAAACCACAAATTATAGCATTCGCGATTCAGAAAACAAGGTCTATGATGCTGGGGCGTTTCAAGTGTATAACGAACTTTCGGTGGATCAAAATTTGTATTATCGTCCAACCAAAATCACTTCAGTTTCAGTTCCTATAGGACTTGATTGGGATTTTTTCGGAACGCGGAGGATGAGGTTTGGAACAGGGTTGAGTATTTTGAATGAATTTCCAATCCTAGAAAAAAGTCCTACCGTTTCAGCTTTATCGTTTGATGGTGAGACAGTACCCACAAAAGCGAGGATTTCGGGTTACCATTTTGGTACTGGGATCAATCTCATTGCCTCTTATTTTTTAACCGAGCGATTCCGAATTCAATTAAACCCAGGCATAAGAGGGTATTGGTTTCAAAAAACAAATGCCTCTGATTTGATTCCGCATCGACGCTTGTGGTATGGCGGTTCGGTGAATTTGATTTGGAAGATTTAACACCAACGAAAAGTTCAAAAAAAATCTTAAAAGAAGCCTAAAGTAGGAAAGGCATTAAAAATAAAATGGCGATATTTAGCATCCAAAAAGTTCAAAGTAATGGCAAAAAAAAGTATCAAATCGGCAAAAACATTTGACGAACTTCTAGCGCTAAAATATGGTAAAATTGGATCAGCCAAACGCGATGAGTTTGAAGTGAAGGCGCAAAGTTTTATAAATAGCGAACTCTCGAAAGAATCAAGGAAATAGGCAAATATGGTTTAGGATGAATTGGCTAAAAGTACATTTCAACCTATTCTATTGATTCAACCACTCCTTAAAAGGCTTAACTCGGCTGCGACTGACAATTGTATCCTCTTTTTCGACAGGGTTCAATTCTAATTTTAAGCGATTATTGAAAAAATTGGTGATGCGTGTAATACAATCAAGTCCAACAATTTGTCCGCGATTAATTCTGAAAAATTTAGCGGGATCAAGTTCTTTTTCAATTTCATCCATCGTCAAATCAACCAAATAGCGCCCACCCGAAATGGTGACAATAAATGAATAACTCGCCGTCGATAAAAAATAGGCAATTTCGCTGGTGCGAACAAAACTCAAATCTTCGCCAGATTTTATTAAAAAACGTTCTTTGAACCGCTCAGTGCGTTGCTTAAACAAGTCGGAGAGTTGATTGATATGAACCACATTTTTAACGTGGGTAGCTTTAAATCGGTCGATACTTGCTTGCAATAAATCTAACTGAATGGGTTTTAATAAATAATCCAACCCATTCACCCGAAACGCATTTATTGCATATTGGTCAAAAGCGGTGACAAAAACTACCGGAGAAACGACTTGGTGCCGTTCAAATATTTCAAAACTAAATCCATCCGCCAATTGGATGTCCATAAAAATTAAATCTGGCGCCGGATTCGTGGCTAACCATTCCACCGCGCTGTTCACCTCATCCAAAATGGTTAAAATACTCCACGAAGGCTCAAGTTGTTGGATTAAACTGACCAACCTTCGGGCACCTGGAAGTTCATCTTCAATTATCAATACTTTCATAGCTCCAAATTAACGCACTTCTTTTAGGTGTAAAAGTGGCAAATGAACACAAAATAAATCGGCTGTTTTTTCAACCTTAATTTCTCGATTCGCCAAAAGTTGGTACCTTTTTTTGATATTGTCCAATCCCATTCCTGTCGAATCCGTAGGCTGTGATTTTAATTGCAGGTTATTGCATATCACCAACATGCCGTCTGCATTCGAAATTGAAATGGTTAAAGGCCTCGCTTGCGAAACAACGTTGTGTTTCACGGCGTTTTCAATCAACATTTGAATCGAAAGTGGCACCACATACAGCCCTTGATTGGTCTCTAAACCTGCTCTGTCAAACTTAATTTGATTCCCAAATCGAATGGACAAAAGGTATTGATAAGCCTTCACACAGGCCAATTCATCTTCTAACGAAATCAATTCCTTTTCACGAATTTCTAAAATGTACCGGTAAACGCTGGATAAATTTTCTGCAAATTTTACGGCGATTACAGGATCTTCCGGAATCACCGAAATTAAGGTGTTGAGTGAGTTAAAAAGAAAATGCGGATTAACTTGATTTTTTAACGAATCGAGTTGGGCTTGAACGTTTATCCGTTGCAATTCTTCGTTTTTAATTAAACTTTGTTTAAATAACTGAAAATTGTAAATGGCTTCGTAAATAGTGATGATAATGATGGTAATAATCAAACTCCCCATGAATTTGCTAAACAGCGGCGCAATTGGAACTCCTGGAATTTTTTCCAAACAAAAAAGAGGAAATTCAGTGATTAAACTAAGCAAGAGGGTGGAAAGCAGTAAAATTGCTCCTTCCAAAGCCAACCTTTTTTTATAATCACTCGCCAAAGGAATTCGTTTGCGTAAAACAATGATGAGATAACGCTCAATCAACCAATAAAAAAGTGTGTAGAGAATACTTATAAAAAAGCAAATAATAAAAAGTACTGGTTCATCGATCGGCGAAAGTCCAAATACTAAAAGTGGATAAAAGAAGGCGAATATTGGAATGGTAATTAGCATCAATGTATAATCATTGAATCCAATTATTCGCCTTCTTTCTGCTCGATTGATGTACTTCATTTCTTAAAAGTAGTAGTTTCTTTTAAAACACAATCGTGTACTGCACATTTGGGAAAAATCCTCTTTGATAAATGGTCCCAATTTTTTGAGTATTGGCATTGTACCCGGTTTGGAAAATATTTTGTTGATTGGTTAAATTTTGCAAATCGACAGAAAATTGTTGCGAAACTCTTTTGCCGTTATGTTTTAAGGTCGTTTTAAAATCCAATCTGAAATATTCTTTTTGTTGATCTTCATATAATTGATCTTCGTATAAAACTTCTGAACCTGCCAATTTCGAAGCTTCTAAATCAATTGGGGTGGTTCTTCTTCCCCCCGCAACCGTAACTTTTACGTCAAATCCAAGTGTTAAATTATGCTTTAACTGAAATTCTTTTCCCCCCAAAGCATTAAAGATATAATTACCATTAAAAGCTGTATTTCTTTCAATTCCGTCGCTGCCTTTGTAGGTCGAATTAAACAAAGAGGTCGTGAATAAAAAATAAGCACCTTTGTTCAAAAATCGTTCAAACGTAATCTCAGCGCCATAATTCTGTCCTGTTCCATCGTTCATATAACCCGTTCCATTCGGCAAAATAAATCCAGCACCCTCGTTGATCATTGAAAAGTTTGAACTTGCCGTATCTACCGGAATACCAAACAGATATTGGTAATAAAATTCAGTTTTTAACCGAACATTTTCAGAAAGTTGAATGTCATAACCTAATACATTGTGTACGGCACGACTAAAACCTAAATTTTGATTTGGATAGGAAATTTTATCTGCCAATTCTTCTTCAATAAAATAAACCGTAATGGGTTGAATTTGTGAATGTAAACCAGCGCCAATGCTGATGGTGTGTCGTTTGTTTGGATTGTATTTTAATCCAAGACGCGGCTCAACCACATTCGATGAGGTTAATTCAAAATGTTGGGAATGAACCCCTCCGTTAAACACCAATTTATCGGAGAATTTATGTTGGTAATTAATGTACCCTTGCAACAAAATGGCATCCCCTTTATTTTTAGAAATTATTCGGTAAGCCCCAAACGAATAGGCACTGTCCTTAATATCGGTGAAATAAGATTCGGCGATAATGCCTGTGGTGAAGGTATTTCGGGCATTAATTTTATGGTTGATTTTAAAATTTGACGATGCTTTTTGTTGGGTGCGGTCAAAGCCAAACGTATTAAAAAAGTCCCCACTTTCTGAAAGGGTATCGCCTGCACCGGTTGTGCCAGAATAAGAATAGGCAAGAATTAATTCAGAAAACGTTTTGGTACCAAAAAAGTATTTATGCGAAGCACCTACCACCCCTGTTTGCGAACTGAAAGTGGTTCGCTCTTTTGGGTTTGAATATAAGTTAGTTGAATCAGCCACCCCAGTTGCGGCAAACTCAATTGCACTTACGCCACCAATTCCCCACACCGTAAATTTTCCCAATTTTGCAGTCGGAAAATTAAATTTAAAGGTTAAATCTTGGTATTGCGGCACCGCTGTTCCAACGCCTAAATTTATCCCTAAAGCGCTTATAACCCCTAAGGTAGAGTAGCGGTAATTCAACAAATACGAAGCATTACTTTTTTTGCTAAAAGGACCTTCAGCGCCAAATTCGAATCCATTAAATCCAACCTGAGCCAAATATTCTCTTTTTGCACTATTTCCATTTCTTAAACGTAAATCAAAAACACCTGAAAGCGCATTGCCATAATCCGCTGTCCAAGCAGAGGTGTAAAAATCGGAGTTTGCTAAGTTATTAATGTTTAACATACTCACCGGTCCACCCGTGGTGCCTAACGACGAAAAGTGATTTGGACTTGGAATATCAATACCTTCCATGCGCCAAAGAACCCCCAGTGGAGAGTTTCCACGAATAATAATATCATTTCTGCTATCGCTTACCCCACTTACTCCGGCGTAATTTTGCGCCATCCGAGCAGGGTCGTTTAGTGTTCCTGCAAATTTACCCGCTTCTTCAGTCGAAATAGTGCGCGCACTTACTGTGGACATTTTATTAATCGTCTCCGATTTTTCTTCTGTAAACGTCACTTCAACTTGGTCAAGTTGCGTTACACTTTCCTCAATTCCCACATTCACAATTAGTTCCTTGCCTGATTTTAGTTCAAGGTTTCCCAAAGTCACGGTTTCATAGCCTATAAATTTTACCACCAAGGTCAATCGTCCTACAGGTACATTTAAAATTTGAAAATTCCCTTCGTTATCCGTCACTGCGGCTAAGAGAGGTTGGCTGTCAAGCACCATCACTTTTGCGCCAGGAATTGCCCCTTGCGATTGTTTGTCAATTACAGTACCGCGCACGGTTTGCGTCAACACTTGCGAAAAAATTACCTGCTGAAAAGTAAAAAGCAAGAAAATAGAAAAAATTAGCTTCATATAAAACGGTTTAAGTACGAGGCAAAATTCCATTTTAAATTCAGTACCTAAAAACCCTTTTTGTTGAATTGCCTTTTTTTTAACTTGAAATGTAGTTTGGTAGGTTGAAATGTAGTTTGAAGATTTTTTTTCACTTGGGCGTTATCCCCAACAAGTTGGGGATCGGGTGTTCACTCCAATCCAAAGTTGGCAAAAGCCGCCAACTTCGGGATTTCCGCACCACCCCCTAACGCTTGCGCAAATAAATTGCGCTTTTGATGGGTTTAAAAATGAAATTTACCTTATTTTTCAACTTGTTTCAGCGTTATTTCTTTTTGGCAGGTAGCCCGGTTATCGTTAAATGTCGTAGCTGAAGGTTTGAGAATTAGGGCGCGATTGTATAATTCGAGTGCTTTTTCGTAGTCTTTATTGTTAAAATATTCATTCGCTTTTTGCAAGACTATTTGATACTCTATTTCAGCTAGTTGTTCTTTTGGGTATTGCTCATTTGGAAGAATTATGCAGGCTTTTTGGTAAGCAGTAGTGGCAGCGTCAAATTTATTTTCTGCAAACAAACGATCGCCGTCAGCTAGATAACGCTGATACTCCTCTTGTAAGTTTAATGCAATTTCACAAGCCTGAATTTTATCTACAACAAATGGACAATCAACAATTTCTTTTGCTTTTAAAAGTAGATCTAAACTTGCATCAAAATTTTCTAATTCCATTTGCTCAATTCCTTCATCATAAACTGCCGAAAATGCTTCTTTATCTTCTGCAGAGAGATTCGCGTATTTTGCGTCTTCAACTTTCTTCTTCATCATTATTAGATGTTTTCTATCATATTGTAAAAACATTGTTGAATCTAATTTGAAGTTGATAAGCGGTTCAGTTTTCATGAATTCATAATTTCCAGCGTAACATTCCTCAAACAATGTTATGTCCATACGCATATGAATTGGCGTTGTGGTCTGTAAATTTGAGACTGAATAAAACCGTGTATCTAATGAGGCAATTTTTGAAACATAACCTTGTTTTCCTATTATTATTCGGTAATTTGCACCAAGCGGTAACTTAAGACTATCCACCACTCCATTTGCTTTTGTGATGTGCGACGAAAACAAGCTATCTTCTATATACGAATTAAGGATGACGCCTGCCAAGGGCTTTCCTGATTCATCGTTCAAACTTACCTTAATAACGACAATTTCATCCTGCGCAAAAGAGAGCCAACTTAAAAAGAGTAATAAAGTGGTGAGGATGGATTTCATTTTTAAAACTATTTGTTCCTTTCTCTGATTTAACGAAGCAAAAATATTGAAGACCAAGGTAACGATTTTTGAAACATTGGCTGTTTTATACGAGAAAATTGTACAAATACTTGGTCATTTGATGATTGTTCGTAAAGTAAAAAGAACCGAATGTACGCGTTAGTGGGAGAAACGGCAGCTTCCCTGACCATCCCAACCGCAGTGTTTTGGATGCTCTGGGTTTATAATCCAGACCCGATTCATCGGCGTCTGTGATCGGGTGTTCACTCCAATCCAAAGTTGGCAAAAGCCGCCAACTTCGGGATTTCCGCACCACCCCCTAACGCTTGCGCAAATAAATTGCGCTTTTATTGGGTTTAAAATCGGTTATGGGACGTGTCTTGGTTCGAGTTAGAGAAGGTTTGGAAGATGCCCTAACCTATTTAATGGAAACTGGAGAGGTTTGGTACGGAATTGGACTGGCAATTTCCAAAGATGTTGAGTTATATTTTTAAATACGTGTAAAACGAAAAATCACATTCTATTGACAAATAATAATTTAGAGCCACTAATTAAGAAATAAATACGACAGATATTAAAAATAGTACTAACTTTTCTGATATGTTTAATTATGTGAGCCCTTTTGTGGAGGAAGATGTCTTTATGAAAAACCAATGGCATAGTTACGGTGTTTCTGATAATAAGTTCAAAAATGGTAATGAATAAATTGCGGCTTCTTCAGGTTGTTTGGGAATTTCGGTTTTTCCAGTTATGACATTTTACAAAGAAGAATACAGACAAAGATTGTATCAATATTATTTTTTGCAGGAGATTAATTAAATGGTCAAATTTCAGGGAGGATTAAGTTAACCCAGATTATGCATCAAAACTAAAGAATTATTATGAAGAATTTAAATGGTTTTTATGCTGTTAGTTATGCTCAAATTCAGAAATTATTGATACTTTTATCGGATAATTCCCAATTATTTTTAAATATTATTTATTACTTAACTTATCAAATAAAAAGAAATGAAAAAAATTACACTGTTACTTTTGGTTAATTCGATATCGTTTATCTCTATTTGTCAATCAATTGATAATGAGAAGGTAACATTCAATAGTGAACAGCTTCCTTCGGAGCCGATTTCAAATTTGGAGGGATATTCTTTTACTGTGGAAACCCCATATGCTGCTAATAATGATGAATTAATCGAAAGAGCAAAAAGAAAATACGAGGAAGATAAAGCAAATTATCCTAATGCGGTAGCCGCAGCTGAAGCTCAATACGCGAGAGATCTAGATCAATATGATCGAGATGTTATTACTGCTCAGGAAAATTTCAAATTAAAATCAGAAGAATACGATAAAATGTCAACTGTTGAGAAGCTTGCATTAAAAATACAAGCCCCTACACTTCATTTACCCAATAAACCTGTTTATAGAAAACCTGAAGACCCTGTTTATCGCGAGCCAAACACATCTGGAATTATTACATTTGACCCTAATGTACTAGCTGGGTCATATCTAAAACTAAGTGGTTATAATAAAGGAACTGAAGGAAAAGTATTGACAGGTGTAGTGATTTTAA
>JADZFJ010000086.1 GCA_020849935.1 Crocinitomix sp.
ATACAGACAAATCCAACTGCTTTCCACTCTTTTCTGTGCAGGAGATAGGGAATAAACACCAATGGCAATAATTTTACTGTAATCGCAAAGGCAATGAGTAAACTGCCAGTGAGTTTTTTTCCTCGTTCGATAAAATGTAAACCTTCCAAGGTCAAGTAAAGGATAAAAATAGTGACTTGAGTGAGATGAAAATTATCACGTAAAAAAGCGAGGATAAATAGGAAAGAAAGTAGGGTAAAAATGGTTTTTTGTTTTGGGGATAACTGATTGATGGGCAACCAACCTGTGATGATCTTCCAAATTCGAACGACAAAAAACACGTTCAAACTCAACCAAATAAATTTCACTAAAAATAAGGGTAAAAAGGTAAAAGGAACCAGCAGCAAGGCAAATAAGGTATCATAATAATAACGATACCATTCATTATACATGTTAGTGTAGATATTTTCACCTTGCATCAAATCACGTGAAGCATCTAAAAATATCGTTAGATCCCCATTTTTACCTTTTGATTCAAATAAGAGTACTAAAAGCAGAAGAATCGCACCGACATAGGTGTACCATTTTATCTTTTTCAGTTTGTTTAGCTGCATGTTTAGTTAATTGTCTTAATCCTAGACGTGGCCAAAATTAGTAATAATTAAAGATTTATCAGAATCAGGAATAAAATCAAGCAGGTATCGGTTGATAAGCCCCAAGATGATTTAACGCAATAAATTCACATGTCCGTGAAATTCAAGTTTTTTGTCTGAATCGAGTGCCGAAGTAACAATGTGCCAAATATAGATGCCATCTGGTACAATTTGTCCGCCATAAGATCCGTTCCAACCGCCTGTTGCATCATACGATTCAAACATAATTTCTCCCCAACGGTTGTAAATGGTCATGTGAAAATCATACGGATCAATTCCTGTGAAATAAGGTCGAAATAATTCGTTGAATGAATCCCCATCTGGTGTAAAAACATTCGGAATGTACATCAATTGATCTTGGAATACTTGAATTAGTTTGGTCAACGTATCACGGCATCCATTGTCTGTGATTGCGATGAGTGTTATTTCATAAGTCGCTGCCTCTTCTGGAAAAATAAAATCAGGATTTTCATCAGGGGAAGTTCCTAAATTGTCAAAAATCCAAAACCAACTATCTGCATCGATAGAATAATTGGTGAATGAAACTTCGGTGGCTAAGGTGGTCGGTTGATTTGGACTAAAAATAAAACTGGCATCTGGTACCTTGTAAACGTTGATATAGTCGTTTCGCACCAATGTGGTAAAACAACCTCCTACGTTGGTCACAGTAAGTGTCACATCGTAAATTCCATCGTTTAAATAAGTATGTGTGACAGGTCCAGCGGCCGTTGAAGTCGATCCATCCCCAAAATTCCAGAGGTTAGAAGCCCCAACATCACTTAAATTCTCAAAAATAACGGTCAAAGGTTCGCATCCTGCTGTAACATCTGCAACAAAGTTGACCATTGGCAAAGGACTTGCAGTAATCGTCGGATTTAAGGTGATTGAACAACCATTATCATCTTCAATCTCGATGGTATAAGATCCTTCACTCAAACTGGTAAAAGTTCCACTTGCAACAGGGCCGGCACCAATGTTAAAGGTGATTGGGGCAGTTCCTCCAGTAGTTGTAATTTCGATTAATCCATCACTCGCTCCTGCACAGGTTACGTTTGTTAATTCCATGGTCGCTTCCAATTCTGTTGGTTCTGTTATGGTGACAGTAGCGGTTTGAACACAACCGTCACTGTCTGTAGTGGTGACGGTGTAGGTTCCTGCACATAATCCAGTGGCAGTAGCAGTAGTTTGACTTCCAGCTGCTGCATCCCATAAATAATCAAATGGTGCAAGTCCAACTGCTGTGGCGGTAGCTTGACCGTCACATTCGCCAAAACAACTTACATGTACAGGAACAATGGTAGGCGGTTCGCAACAATTTAAATCTACAAAAATGTCGTCAGTCGCAATCTCAACCCCGCACGAAATTAGTTTTACCGTATAATTCGTAGGCACATCTGGACACAAAGTAATCGCCGCACCAGTTCCAATTAAATCCGCCCCCTCATACCATTCGATATCTGGATCACCAATTGGGGTATATCTAATCGCATCATTTACTGCTGTCCAAACCGTATTATTTCTTCCTGGTGACGGCACTGCTGCTGTTCCATCTATGTTGTGCAGTCCTTGCACAGCTTGACCGTCATCCCAATCCAAACAGGCGTTTTTACTAGCGATATGATTTTCGATGTTATTTGTAGTTTCGTAAAGGATGATTTGATAGGTTTCGATGTCGGTACCACAGAAAAAATGTGGGACATTTTGATAACTCACCACTAATCTTCGCGATGGTGCCACCCCTAAAACTTGATACCAAACATTTCCACCGTCGCCTGGGTCAATATCATACCAAGGACCCATAATACAATTTTTAGGGACGTCTGGCGAAACAGAAGGGATGGCAGATGAGGTGTAAATTGCAGGGCCACCTGAAAATCCTATCCAACCATTCGAAGAAATGTAAAATTCCGAATAGGTGTTTCCATAAAAACAAAAATTAAATCCTATAGGTAAAATTCCACTGACTTCATCATCGGATAAAAATAGAGGGGTGCCTGCGTAAGGATCCGGGGCAAATGGAATTGTACTGACGGTATAATCCGAAGTATTTCCTCCGCCTCCTTCAAAAATGGCCGTCAAGTCGATACAATCAGGAGGACAGGTAACTGTATCAGCAGGACCGGCATCTATCCAAGGATCTTGAGCGATTATAGATGAACTCAACCCGAATAAACTCAGGATTAAAAAAAGTTTTCTCAAAGTCTGATTCATACTGTGCGTAATTTTAAATCTATTGTATCCAGAATTTTCATTCCAAATATTGTGAAGATTAATTTCAAACAACCAATATAAGATTTTAAAATTAATTGAGCAAACTAAAATTCAATCAATCTATTATCTCAAAAGAGTGACATGTCCGTGGTATTCCAATTTTTTATCGGTTGCGATGTCTGAGGTAACAATGTGCCAAATATACACACCGTCAGGAACAATTTGTCCACCATAAGCTCCATTCCAACCACCTGTTGCATCATACGATTCAAATACAATTTCTCCCCAACGGTTGTAAATCGTCATGTGAAAATCATACGGATCGATACCTCTGAAATAAGGTCTAAATAATTCATTGTAGGTATCGCCATCTGGTGTAAATGTATTTGGAATGTAGAACAATTGTTCTTCGTATACATTGATTATTTTTGTAATTGTATCGCTACAACCATTTACCGTATAAGCAATTAAAGTAATTTCATACACCCCTGCCGCTTCTGGAAAGGTGAAGGTTGGATTTTCAGCATTCGAATTTCCAAGGGCATCAAATTGCCAATCCCAATTGTCCGCATTTGCAGATGCATCGATAAAATTCACTTCGGTATTTAAGGTAGTGATATTGTTAGGATTGTAAGTAAATTCAGCCATAGGATTTTCAAATACTTCGATGTAATCTGCATACGTTATAGATGAAGAACAACCGTTAGCATCGGTAATTGTTAAACTTACATCAAACTCACCTGGAACTAGGTAGTTATGTGTTGTAATTCCGCATGAAGTTGAAATTCCACCATCTCCAAATGTCCATTGGCAAGAAGTTCCGACAGTACCTGTATTCGTAAATGTAATTTCAACTGGCTGACATCCTTCTTGAAGGTCTGAAACAAAAGTAACTGTTGGAGTAGGGTGAACGGTGACCGTATAGGTATCAACACCACCACAACCACCTAAAATGGTATTGGTAATAACATGTG
>JADZFJ010000087.1 GCA_020849935.1 Crocinitomix sp.
TTATTTTCGTCATTTTTTATTTGAAGATGTGAAAAAAAATTGAAGTCCTTTACTTTGCCCCACTTGGATCTTTCATATCCATCAATTCTTAAATCAAAAAGTAATTTTTTAAACCTAGTGCAAAATACGTAGAATCATCGAAAAATAAGAAACAAATAGATGGTTTAAATTCATTTGTTGTTTAAATTTTCAAGAGAGGACTATTTTGATTTGAAGATAACGTGTGAATGGACAAAAGAATATTTAGGCCACTAACACAACCATTTTCTAAAATCTAAGGGCCTCATTGGATTGTTTTTCAAGCAAGTTTTAACAGTTTAATCGCCGATTACTACATTTTACTAAATGAAAGAACAAAATTTCTGTTTTCACTTTCCTTTGGGGGCTTTTCCCCGTTAAGGACTATAGATCAGCAACAACCGTTCGTTTTATAGTCGTTCGATTAGAAATTGATGACAAAGTGCACTTGGAAGGTTGGAATGATTCATTTGAAATGAATGAAACTACTTAGTGTATTTCTTGAAGTGTGGCATTAAGTGAGTTTTTAAGCAAAGAAACACTTTTAAACTAAAACTAAAAAAAATGAAAAAGATTTACTTATTAATTTCAGGATTGCTTTTGACAGCAAGTGCTGCGAATGCACAACTTTCAACACATAGGGTCTATTTGCCTTTTGAAAAAAACACGATGCCTTCGCGTATTAGTGGTTTAACCGCAACAGATCGTGCGCCTGGCGACATCATTGTTGAAGACGATTTCAGTGATTTTGGAAATTGGATTACCTACACCGAAGGCGGCACGGTGCCAGAATGGGAGTTAGTGATGACGACACCTATCAATTTGGTTGATTATGTGGACGTATTTACTTCTCCGACAAATGCCAATGGATTTGCCGCTTTTGACGCAGTTCAGTATTTAATTGATGGTGATGTGCCACCAATTGATGCGCTTCTTGAATACGATGCTGTCATCAATTGCACCGGCACAACTGCTGTAACGCTCGAGTTTTTCATGGCTTACCGCGCCTTTAATACCGATAAAGTTTTTGTTGAGGTTACGAATAACGATTGGGCTTCATTTACAGCCATTGAATTGTTTCCATCAATGCCGACAAATGCGCCAACAGAACAAGAGTTAATTATCAAGGATATTTCTGCGGTGGCGGCTGGAGAAAATAATGTTAAAGTTCGTTTCAGATTTCAAGAATTAGGTGCAGATGACTTATTTGGAGCTGGGTATGGTGCGATGATCGATGATTTTGTGATGCAAGAAGCATGGAATTACGACCAAGAAATCACCGCTTCTTACCATCGTTCTGGTTTGGGAATTTCGCAAGTAAATGGATTAGAATACCACTTTATTCCTGAAGCGCAACTCACCCCAATTACCTTTATTGGTGAAACTCAAAACCTTGGTGCTTTAGCTGCAACTGGTGCTAAATTGAATGTATCCGTAACAGGCGCTGGTTCGTATTCAGGAACTTCTGTTCCAGAAACATTGCCTATTGGAGCAGCAGATTCAATGACTTGTACCACCACTTTTACTCCTGATGCATTGGGTACATATGATGTCACTTTTTGGTTTGATGGAACAAACACAGAAGAAGAAACGAGCAATGATACGATGGAACTTTCTTTTGATGTTACCGAATTTATTTATGGAAGAGACAACGGTTTTGCTACTAGTTCAATCGGAAACGTGAGTGGAAATGAAAATAATCCATTATTGATTGGAAATACCATGGATATTTTTGCGGATGATGAGATAGGCGCTGTGGATATCGCTGTTTCAACGGATCCTTCTAACATTGGTAAATTGATTTTTGCGCAAATAATGATTTTACAATTAGATGGAACATTTTTGTATATTAATCAAACCGATGACCACACGATTACTGCTTCTGAAAATGGCGGTTTTATCACCTTATATTTTGAAGATGAACCTATAGAAGTATTAGAGGGACAAACAATTTTAGTTCTTGCAGGTCACTATGGTGGCGATAACGAAGCACGTTTTAGATTAGCACAAGGAGTGGATGAACAAACTGTTTTAGGATATACTTCTGGAGCTTCAGATCCTTTTTTCTTGGCTGATCCTTCGGCTGTCATGACTCGTGTGCATACAAAAATTTATAGTATTGGCATAGGAATAAATGAATCAGTCACTAACAATTTCTCAATTGGGCAAAATGTTCCAAATCCTTTCGGAGAGAATGCCATCATCAACTATGAATTAAAAGAGGCTGGTAACGTTTCTATAGAGTTTGTGGACGTAACTGGAAAATTGGTAAAATCGATCAATAACGGAACACAAGCAGCTGGAAATTATTCAGTTCAAATTGACGCAAATGATTTTGCTGAAGGAGTTTATTTTTACACATTTACTGTAGGAACGGAAAAAGTAACTAAACGAATGGTCGTTTCGAAGTAAAAAAATAGGACAAGTTTACATTGAATTAATCTAAACCTCGTTTTGTTGTTTTTTTCTACTTCAAAACGAGGTTTTCATAGATTTTACAAGCGGTTAAGTGGTCACTTATTTAATTAATTTTCACCAGTAGAAAAGAAAATTTTAACGTTTACAATAGGTGAGAACTACCGTTAAGTAAAAAAAAAGTGTTTTTAATGTAAAAGTGTCAACAAAAATGAGTGATAAAAAGGTTTTATTTGTATATTTACACTTCAAATTATAATTTAAATTTAAAAAAATGAAAAAGGTTTACTTACTAGTTTCAGGTTTGCTTTTAACAGCGGGTGCTGTAAATGCGCAACTTGCTACACAAAGGGCGTATATGCCGTTTGAAAAAAATACAACACCTTCTCGTGTAATTGGCTTAACAGCAGAGGATAGAGCGCCAGGTGATGTTATTGTTGAAGATGATTTCAGTGATTTTGGAAATTGGGATATCTATACAGAAGGTGGAACAATTCCAGAATGGGAATTGGTGATGACTACTCCAGCTGATTTGGTTGATTATGTGGATGTATTCACATCTCCTACAAATGCAAACGGATTTGCAGCTTTTAACGGAGTTCAATATTTGTTAGATGGATCAGTTACAGCAATTGATGCTTTAGTAGAATATGGTTCTGCTATTAACTGTGCAGGTGCTACAGCGGTAACATTAGAGTTCTTTATGGCTTACCGTGCATTTAACACAGATAAAGTTTTTGTTGAAGTAACTAATAACGATTGGGCTTCTTTTACAGCTTTCGAATTGTTTCCTTCAATGCCGACAAATGCTCCAACTGAGCAAACTCGAATTTTAAAAGATATCACTGCAGTTGCTGCTGGTGAAAACAATGTTAAAGTTCGTTTCAGATTCCAAGAATTAGGAGCAGATCCTGATTTCGGTGCTGGTTACGGTGCAATGGTTGATGATTTCGCAGTAAAAGAGGCTTGGGATTATGACCAAGAAATTACCGCTTCTTATCACCGTTCTGGTTTAGGTGTATTTATGGCAAATGGTATGGAATACCACTTCATTCCAGAAGATCAAATCACTGAAATTACTTTTGCAGGTGAAACTCAAAACTTAGGTGGTTTACCAGCAACTGGTGCTAAATTAAATGTAACTGTAGCAGGTGCTGGAACTTATTCAGGTACTTCTGCAGCAGTTACACTTCCTGTTGGAGCAGCTGATTCTATGTCAACTACTACTACATTTACTCCTGCTGCACTTGGCGAATACAACGTTACTTTCTGGTTCGACGGAACAAACGAAGAAGAAGAAACTAGCAACGATTCATCTTACCTTAATTTTGAAGTAACTGAATTCATTTACGGAAGAGATAATGGTCTTGCTACTAGTTCAATTGGTAACGTAACTTCAAATACTGGTAACCCATTATTGATTGGTAACACAATGGACATTTTTGCTGATGCTCAGCTTGGAGCTGTTGATATTGCTGTATCTAACGATGCTTCTAACATTGGTAAATTAATTTTTGCTCAAATCATGGTGTTACAAGAAGATGGTACTTTCTTGTATATGGATCAAACTGACGATCATGAAATTACTTCTGGCGAAAACGGTGGTTTAATTACTGTTACTTTCGAAGAGCCAGTTGAAGTTACTGCTGGTCAAACGATTTTAGTATTAGCTGGTCACTACGGTGGAGCTACTGAAGCTCGTTTCAGATTAGCACAAGGTGTTGATGAGCAAACTGTATTAGGATACACTTCTGGTGCTACTGATCCGTTTTTCTTAACTGCTCCATCTGCTGTTATGGTGAGAGTTCACACAAGAAGTTATGCTGGTGTTGAAGAAACTTTAGCTAACAACTTCTCAGTTGGTCAAAACATGCCAAATCCATTTGGTGATAACGCTATCATCAACTACGAATTAAAAGAAGCTGGAAACGTTTCTATCGAGTTTGTTGACGTAACTGGTAAATTGGTAAAATCTATCAATAACGGATCACAAGCTGCTGGAACTTATTCAGTAGCTATCGATGCAAATGATTTTGCTGAAGGTGTTTATTTCTATACATTCACTGTTGGTGCTGAAAAAGTAACAAGAAGAATGGTAGTTACTAAGTAAGAAATTACTTAGGTTCACTCCTAAAATATTAAAACCCCGTTTTGAGTGGCAGTCGCCATTTCAAAGCGGGGTTTTTCTTTTGCAAAAAATTAGTCGATTGATTAAATGGCTTTTATAAAACGCAATTAAAAATCCATTGTATAGTTACAACGATTGTGAAAGTAAGAAAATCTTGTTTTTTACCTCTTGGAAACCTAAAAGAACCCGCTTAGGTATTGGTAAAA
>JADZFJ010000088.1 GCA_020849935.1 Crocinitomix sp.
ACGGACAAATTGTATTATGGACCTTGGACAACAGATGGAATACCCTTGATAGAAGCGGAAGATTGGCCACACTATGTGCTAATTTCAAGTGACCACGAAGCCCTTAAAAACTGGCAATATCAAGCCGTTTATGCCGAAGAGGGCAAGAAAAAAGAAATCATCTCTTATTTTGATGGGAGTTTAAGAAATCGTCAAACAGTAACACGGATCAATAGTAATCGTGAGGCAATTGTAGGAGAAAACATTTATGATAATCAAGGTCGAAGTGCTATTCAAATTTTACCTACGCCGGTGGGAAATACGGCACTTAAGTATTACCCTGGTTTAAACTTAAATGCAGCTGGGAATCCTTATGGGCATCTTGATTTTGATTGGGACACAGGACTTTGTTATGCTCCTGCTGATCCAATGAATACGAGCTCTGGTGCAAGTCAATATTATACCAATTCAGTGGATGCTTTGGCTGTTGAAAACAATTGGCAAGATTATGTTCCAGATGCACAAGGGTATCCATTTGTTCAAGTGCAATACACGCCTGATAATACAGGTCGCATCCGAAGTCAGAGTGGAGTAGGCGCTGATTATACACTCGAAGGAGATCATGCGACTCGTTATTATTACTTACAACCTTTTCAAGAAGAATTAAATCGACTTTTTGGTTATCAAGTAGGATATAAAACTCGTTATAAAAAAAATTTGGTAGTTGATGCGAATGGGCAGGTAAGTGTAAGTTATATCGATCCTCAAGGTCGGGTTATTGCAACTGCGTTGGCAGGTGGTAATACTACAGGAAATGATATAACTCCTAGTTTGCTTTCTCTTGAATCCGAAAAAGGAGGGGCTCATCAAAATCAATCGGTGGATCTTTTAAACAAAGATGATGACGATGATACCGATACGGAAATAGACGACAATCAACTTTTTAGCACCCCAACTTTTAGTCCACTCAATGACGCGCTTCATTTTAATAGTCAAATTGGTGTTACCGATGATGGCGTAACGTATGAATTTGACTACCGTCTTCGAACGGGAGTTTTTCAAGACGAATGTGATTTAGAAGGGGGCGAAAGTCCTGACCAAACGATTGCTTATCCATTTTTTTACGACTTATCGATTAATCTTACAGATGATTGTGGAGAAAGTCTATTACTTGAAGTTGACGCAGAAGAAATTGGTGCTTTTAATCAATTAATCGGGGGTATTAGTGAAGATGGTTTTTTCACCGCGACTGGTGCAGATGTAAATCGTCAATTTACCGCAGAGCTCAATGTTGGTGCGTATAGTGTTTCCAAAATGCTCAGTGTCAATAAAGCCAAATTGGATGAATATACAGCTCATTATATGGCTAATAACAGTTGTCTGCTTTCGTTTGAAGACTTTTTTGAAAACACCGTCGATTGTCCAGATCCTATTCCTACAGAAGATCTGCCAATTATAACTAGTTGTTATGCAACTGAATTTATGCTCTTGGGTGACATGAGCCCAATGGGTCAATATGGAAATACGGATGGAGTAGATATTACCAGTGTTTTTACAGATATTAACGTGCTCAATCATGGAACACCGGGAGCGACTAAAAATTGGCGGAATCCAGTATCACCGTATTTAGATGCAGATGGTACACCTTCTATGATTATCTATGAAGGAGAAGAAGTTGAGATTTCAACCGTTTTGGGCGACCTGACTTTAGAACAGTTTTTATCAAATTGGCGGGCAAGTTGGTCCAATTCTCTCATAGGTCATCATCCTGAATATTGTTATGTCGCTTATGCTGATCAAATTTGTACCCAAACAGGAGGTACTTTGGCGATTAGTTCTGAGGCGTATAATAATAGCTTGCCTTATATAGCAACTTATGCACAAGCTCAAGGAGATAACGATTTTAGTGTTGATTTAATTGGTGATCCTTATAATGAGGGTGCCTCTGAAGACTTTACAATTAAAGCTTATGATCCATTTTATGTAATTGATTATTCAGTTATTAACGCGGCTACCGATGGAACCGCGGGTCATGCACTTAAAATTGCTTTGCTTGATCAAATTGTCGCCAATTATAAGGATTCTGGATTAAGTTTATGGAATTTTAGCGTTCGTGCGGTCCTTTGTGGGGTAGATTTTGATGGTGTTTGTACCCTTCCAACAACATTGGCAGGATTAGAGACGGCAGCATCCACAGAACAATTAAACCAAATTTGGGGATTATATAAAAATTTATACCTAGCAGAAAAGCGAAAAGTAAATCAGCTTTTTGTTGATATGTACGCCATGCGCGAAGGATGTTATAATAATTATATTGGAGAAGAAAGTCCAGAAGAACCAAGTCTTATGGCCTTTGCAGCTTATCCAGAATTTATTTTACCATCAGGAATTATTGGACCAGGAAGTGGCTCTGGGTACACAGGCTCAACGATTCTGTTTTTATATGCAGATGCAAAAGATGAAATGGCCGGAGACGGATTATTTCCTTGGATGGATGGCTTATTTGTGTCTTCATTTGCAGAAAAACAACCTCGTTTTATACGTATTGACAATTTATATGATGGGGGAATTCCAGAAGGTGTAATGTTAGATGGCATGGCGCTAGATGTGGATGCAATGGGATACGAAGCCACAGGAAAATGTGCGCTTTTAATTGATGTGGAATCGTTTTTATCGGGTCTAGCACACGAAAGTATTTTGGCTTCTGGAAGCAGTACGGATAGTGATCTAATTCCTACCTTTAGTTCAGGTTTATATCAAGCAATGGGAGGTACAATTATTCCTTTTCCTGCCACAGGATATCCAGTAACTGTTTCGTCCTCCACAATTGCTGGAGGAATTGAAATCACAGCTACCGATGCCATAGATGGACTCGTATTGACGCCAAGTATTCGTTTAGTCAATCCTACCGGACTTGGTTGGACATGGGACTGGGCTGATGTTCAAAGTTTTGAAATGATGTATTATGAACCGGGCTCAGTAACAGGAGGAGTTTATCCTTTTCAAATTTTGGCCAAAGTTGATGTGTCAGGAACAATTTATGAAGTAGTTATTTCGGGAGAAACTGAGGTTGAAATCGGGGAATGTGAAGTAGCACCATTTTGTGAACGTGGAGATAAATTTGCAAAAGCACTTGCGTCCTTGTATGCCGAACTTTATGCCGAAGATAATTTAGGAGTCATTGCCGGTGCGCCACTCATTACTGCATATATCGCAGATTGGTATAATGGTACTGAACTTCAAACACAATTGTCCGATTATATAGCAGCAGGGACATTAACCAGTGCAAATGAAGATGAAATTATTCTTATTGCAGGGGATCGAAAGTTAAGTTTCACTTTTTCTGCTGACGCATCTGCATTAGACATTGAAGTCATAACAGGAGCCTCTTTTGACGATGGAATAATAACCATTTATTATGTTGATAGTGAAGATGGAGAGGTAAAAAGTTTTACCGCTACCATCCTCTTTGAAGATATTAGTGGCACCAGTGCCGAAACCATCGACTTAACGTTAGATTGTGATTGTGATCAAGATCAAACCATTGTCTTGGAAGATGAACTAAGAACGCTTTTAAATTATGTGGTGGATGGACCAGAAGGGTCCCCTTATTATTATTTAAATCCGATTACGAATTTAACCAACATTATCCCTTTTCTTGATTTAACCGACCTTGAAATTTATGGTGACGCCGAAACAGAAACCGAAGGTACATATGGAATTCATAATATACTGATCTCATCTACGGCTTTTGGATTTTCTTTTGAAAAAACAGGTGGATGCGCTCTTAATCTCACACTCGCTCCTGGTGAATCAGGAGATATTTCCGACATTGTCTATTTTAGTGATGTGTCCATTCTTGCGGATGATTCGCACACTGGCTATATTATCTATGCCACAGGTATTTTAGCCGACGGTTCTTCGATTTTACTTTCCATGGGCCAAGGATTTTGTTTTACCTATCCTGAATGCGAAAATTGTATTCCACAATTAATAGCACCACAAAGTTGTAATGTACAATGGACTGCGTATCAAGCAGAAATAGAACCACTAAATCTTGCCATTGAGGAAGGAGACGATTTATTTCCTACCTATACAGAAGAAGAATTTTGCGAAACTAATTTAGCTTATATTACTTCAGATTATCTTTATTATTTAGATGCCTTTGAAATTACAAGCCCTGACGATGAGTATTATCTTTCGATGGCGGAATTTACGCTTTCCGACTTAGGCATGGGATATACCGATTTGCAGGCAGTTATTGACTTGTATGTAGATTATGTGGCCCTTACTGGAAATGCTGACGTCACTTGGTCAACTTATGTCAATTCGGTGTATATGGTTGAAAATACTGTTTGTCCACCAGCTCCACTTTACCAAGAATTTAATTATGAATTTGAATTTCCTTGTGAGCAGTTCACCGCCAATGTGGATACGGTAAATGCAATGAACGA
>JADZFJ010000089.1 GCA_020849935.1 Crocinitomix sp.
GGATAATTTTAATGTGAATTTCTTGGACACGATCTGCCCACTTACTCATTGGTGCGCGTAATTCGAGGTCAGCTAGATGTGCTAATTTTCCTCCATCTTTACCTGTAAGTGCCACCACAAACATACCTTTCTCTTTCGCTTTTTCAGCTGCGTTAATGACATTTTGAGAATTACCACTCGTTGAAATCGCCAACAAAACATCGTTTTTACCGCCAATACTTTCTACAAACCTCGAAAAAATAAATTCATACCCGTAATCGTTTGAAATACAAGTGATATGAGAAGGGTCTGAAATTGCAATGGCTGCTAAAGGACCTCTATTTTCTCTAAATCTACCAGTCATTTCTTCAGCAAAATGCATGGCATCACTCATTGAACCACCATTTCCGCACGAAATTACTTTTCCTCCCGACTTAATCGCACGAATCATTTCATCACCAGCACGTTTTATTTTATCAAAATTATCTTGATTATCAATAAATTGAGACAAAATTTCCTTTGCCTCTAAAAAATGGTCTATTATTTGTTTAGCACTCATTAAAAATAAAGTTTTACCAAATGTAACAAAAATGTATCGATCAATTCCATATACTTTGTGAAACTTCTCTTATATTTGGGAGATGATCGTGCGAAAAAGAAAAAATTAATTTATGAAAAGTACACTATTACTAGTTTTAATGGCATTTTTAGGGGTTGCGGCGAATGCACAAACCGGATGTATTGCAGAATGGAAAAAAGTTTTTGCGGAAAGAGGAGCCTATTCAGTAGCTGATGACATGCACCGCAATGTTTATATTAGTTTTATTGAAGAAAACGAATCTTATTGCGTTTTAGGAAAAGCAAGAGTTGAAAATGGCAAAATTGTCGCTGTCTTTTTACAGTACGAAGATGAAACTTACGAATTAATGGACATGAAATTGGTTAATAAAGAAGGTCGTCTTGCAGGAATCGAAAATGGAATCTCTGAGGAAATTATCAACGAAGAAGGAAAACATTTTTATGTCATCTTTGTCGATAAATTAAAACCAAAGAAAAAAGAATACAAAACTGTTGGTGGACCTCCTGTAGATTAGTCCTTAGAGACTCTGAACTTCCTACTTGAATAGGATATCTACATAAATAGGTAAGTGATCTGCATAACCACCATTGTAGACATAACCAACATAGGTCCGATTAGTGGTTTTACCAATTCCGTCTTTTTCAGGAGTCAATAAAAATTCGGCATCAAAAATTTGGGCACAATTAAGTTGTGTATAAATGGTGTTTTGGCTGTCCAGTAAATTTGCATTCACAATAAACTGGTCCAAAATTCCCCATTCATGTTCGTATTTATGGGTGCCTTTTTTAAATTCATATTGCCAAATCATATTAAGTAAGTCGCCGCTTTGCATGTCTGCAACAGTCTTTTTGGCGCGTAGAATGGATAACATACTTTCGTCCGTTGGGTGATCATTAAAATCGCCCATGGCAATAATTTTAGCCGTTGGCGAAGCCACCGATATCGAATCAAATTTGGCTCGGAGCACTTGAGCTGCAAAATTTCGTTTCGGTAAAGTGGCCATTAAACCACCATACCGCGATGGCCAATGGTTCACAAAAACGTGCAAAGTGTCCCCACCAACAATGCCTTTGGTGTACAAAATATCTCTCGATGGGCTACTATTAGCTTCCGGAAAATTAAGTTTTATCGATTCGAACGAAACAAAAGTAAAAAACTGCGGACGATACAACAAAGCTACATCAATCCCACGGGTGTCATCGCAATCCTTAAATACAATTTCGTAACCAAACGCTTTTAAAGGCGAGTTTTTCACCAAGTCGTTCAAACATTCAATATTTTCCACTTCGCACAAACCAATCACAGCAGGCGGTTCCCATTCGCCCAGTGCCATGACAGTTTTACCAATTTTGTTCAGCTTATCGTAGTAACGGTTAAACGTCCAATACCGCATCCCTTCTTTCGTAAATTCGTCGTCATTTTTTAACGAATCATTGGTTGGATGAAACAGATTTTCGACATTATAAAACATAATCCGCACCCCTTTGTTGAGTTGTTGAGGATTTTGTCCAAAACTCACAATTCCACTAAAAAGCAGCAGTGTTCCAATAAACAATTTATATAAATTCATACACATCCTTCAAAAGTAAACGGAAAATTGCAATTTCAGCCCTTAAGTTAATTAATCTTAGCTTAAAAAATCATTAATTAAGGCATAATTTAGTTGTTTGGTGTTCTTTGTTTGGGCGTTCCTTTTTTGGTTGGATGAACCACCCAAAAAAGGCCACGCTGTCCGTTATAGTCCCAGACATTCCGACCCCCAACGCGTTGGGGATCGGAATCGTCGGGGAGCTGCCACTTCCATCGTTCACGCAAAAAAAATCCCCGTTCAAAAAATCAAACGGGGAAATTAAAAAAGTGTTTAAGGATGATTATTCGTCACCTTCGCTAGCTTCTTGTAGTTTTTTACCAATCAAGGTGCCATTTACAATTTGTTGTTGGAAATCCGCCATCGCACTTGGCGAATGAGGAATCAAAATCGAGGTGTTTTTACCATTTTGACCAATATTATTTAAGGTATCAAAATATTGCGTCAACAATACAAACTGCATGACCTCTTCGTGGGTAATATTTTTAAGCGATTTTTGGAAATCTTCTACCGATTCTTTAAAACCACGTACAATTTCAAGTCGTTGTTGCGCAATCCCTTCTCCCGATAAACGTTTCGATTCAGCATCGGCTTCAGCAGCTTTTACCACCGTAATTTTATTTGCTTCTGCACGTTCCATTGTTGCTTCCTTGTCTCGTTTAGCCGCGTTAATTCGGTTCATCGATTCTTTTACATTGGCATCTGGATCAATATCCGTAATCAACGCTTTTACAATATTATAACCGTAATCATCCATCGAGTCTGCCAAATTTTGACGAACTGCTTGTGCAATGTCCTCTTTTTTCGCAAAAACATCATCTAATTCCATTTTAGGAACCTCCGCACGCACATCATCAAAAATATACGATGCAATTTGATGACGGTGATTATCCAACGCATAATGCGCGTCAAAAATCTTATTATCCATTACCTGAAATTGAACTGAAACTCGCAAATGAACAAATACATCATCACGTGTTTTTGTCTCAACATCCACGTCCAATTGCTGAACCCGCATGTTAATAATTCCTGCTTTTTGATCAATAAAAGGAATAATCATCCCAAAACCAGGCGAAGCCATACGTTTAAATTTCCCTAAACGTTGAATCACATAAATCTTTTTTTCAGGGACAATAATCACCGATTTAATAATTAAGAATAATAGGAGCACGCCTCCAACTACAATAGGTATCAATTCTTCTTCCATATTTTTTTGGTTAATTTTAACTTATCATGCCCTACAAATCCGCACGATTGGATTTCAATAATAAATCTATTTTTTTGTTTAAATATAATAAAAATTAATATTCAATTTGGTTTTACAGAAATTCTTTAACTTAAAATAATCCCGCACGTTCTCTACTAAAATGTGTCAAGTTCAAATTCGAACAAAAATTAAAACCCCATCTAATCTAAAACAGAAATACTTTCTAAACGAAAATTCAGCAGAAAACAATGATTTTCGTAATTTCCCTTAAATTTGTCTCAAATCAATTAGATAATCGACTATGAAAGCATACGTTTTTCCTGGGCAAGGTGCTCAATTTATTGGAATGGGTAAGGACCTTTATGAACAATCAACGTTGGCACAAACCATGTTTGAAAGAGCAAACGAAATTTTAGGGTTCAGAATTACGGATATTATGTTTAACGGAACCGATGAAGAATTGAAAGAAACAAAGGTAACCCAACCTGCCATATTTTTGCACTCGGTCATTTTGGCTAAAGTTTTAGGAAATGAGTTTAAACCAGAAATGGTTGCGGGACATTCATTGGGCGAATTATCGGCATTGGTGGCAAATGGGGTTTTAAATTTTGAAGATGGATTAAAACTCGTTTCACAACGTGCCCTCGCCATGCAAAAAGCTTGCGAAGCTGTGCCCTCAACCATGGCAGCAATTTTAGGTTTAGAGGATGAAGTGGTTGAAAAAATTTGTTCAGAAATTAATGGAGTAGTGGTGGCAGCGAATTATAATTGTCCAGGTCAATTAGTTATTTCTGGCGAAATTAATGCTGTAAATGAAGCTTGTCAAAAATTGACTGAAGCTGGTGCAAAACGAGCACTTGTTTTACTTGTTGGGGGTGCATTTCATTCCCCTTTAATGGAGCCTGCACGTGAAGAATTAGCCGCTGCAATTGCCGCAACAACTTTTAGCACACCTAGTTGCCCAGTTTATCAAAACGTTACTGCCAACGCTGTTTCAGATCCAATTGCTATTAAAGAAAATTTGATGAAACAATTAACCGCGCCTGTAAAATGGACACAAACCATGGAGCAAATGATTGCCGATGGATGTACATCAGTGGTGGAAGTTGGTCCTGGTAAGGTATTGCAAGGTTTATTCAAAAAAATCGACCGACAATTTCCAACCGAAAGCGCTGCAATTTAACTAACTGCAAGTAAATTACTGCGAAATTATAAACCAAGGTTAAAATAACTTGGTTACTTTTTTTCATTTTGGACATTATACTTAAAACAAACTGTTCATCAATGAAAAAAATTGGTCTTTTATTCGTCTTATTTATTTTTGCTATCGCTGGGTTCTCACAAGAAAAGGCCCATGTCAAAATCAGGGTAATTGATTTTAAAGATCAACCCATTCCACAAGCCGAGGTGTTTTTTCACAATACCAGAGAAAATTCCGTAATTAGTGGAATTACCAATGCAACGGGCAATTTAGAATTGGATCTTCCAGCAGGTTTATACACCGTTCGCCTTAAAACAATGAATGGAAACAAAGATTACACAGAAATCGAAATTCCAACCTTAGGTCCAAATGAATTTTATAATAATATCAATATCATTATTCAATTTGAAGAGGATAAGTCATTTACCTTAACCGATCTTTATTTTGAAACGGGTAAATCCATTATCAAACCTGAATCATATGCTAAATTAAACGAATTGGTGGCGTATTTAAAATTAAAATCAAGCCTTAAAATTCAAATTTCAGGACATACGGATAATCAAGGTGAAGAAGAAGCCAACCTGACTTTGTCTAAAAATCGTGCAAATGCCGTGCGTGATTATTTGGTCAAAAATGGTATTCAAACAAGTCGTATAATTACGGTAGGCTTAGGCGAAACTAAACCTATTGCTTCAAATGACACTGAATCGGGTCGGGCTTTTAACCGCCGAATCGAAATTCAAATCTTATAAATTGTTTTGACCGTTAGTTGGTCTTTTTGTTAACCCAACAAATTAATGGGGGGTGTCCTAAAAATCGATGCCCCCTTTTTTCTTGTGTCTCGAATTCTGAAAATCTATCAAGTAAATCGCTTTAAATTTCTTA
>JADZFJ010000090.1 GCA_020849935.1 Crocinitomix sp.
AAACAGAGGTGACACTTGTTAAGTTTTGGATAGTTGGCCTTTTCAATAAATTTTGTTGTTTTACTTTAGAGAATATGCTAGAATTTTTTAAAAATCCGTCAAATTTAATCCTTGAAATCGGATTATTTAATTAATTTTAAAACGAAAGTTTCCTAAATAAGCTGGGACATGTGTTTGAGAATAGGTTTCTATATAGACTGACGTTATGTGCGAAACAAACAGACTAGAAATTATGAACAGACTAACAAATATTATACTTTTTGTTGCACTTCTGAACTTATTGACGAGTTGTGCCACGCAGACAAACGACAATTCCTCGACATCATCAAATACCACTTCAAAAAATCTTGTGGGTGGAGGCTGTGATGGATGTGAAATTATGTACGTTGGTATGCCGACAAATATTAATTCAACTGATACAAGTGCTGGATGGATAGAGAATGGGCAAAAATTGTTAGTAACTGGTACAGTTTTTAAATTTGATGGAAAAACACCTGCACCTAATGTTATTATTTATTATTGGCAAACTGACAATAACGGCTATTATTCACCAAAACAAGGAATGGACGAAGAAGCCGAACGACACGGACACATTCGAGGTTGGGTGAAAACAGATGAAAATGGTAAATACTCAATTTACACCATTAGACCGGCACCCTATCCAAATGAAGACAATCCAGCACATATTCATACATCAATTAAAGAGCCTACTATTGATAACGAATACTATATTGACGAATTTGTTTTTGACGATGATAATCTTTTGACAAGTGATAAACGAAAGGCACTTGAAAATAGAGGTGGAAGTGGCATTTTACGAGTGCTAATTTCAGGCGATTTACAAATTGCAGAACACAATATTATATTAGGGCTAAACATTCCAAATTACCCCGAAAAAAATGAATCAGAAAAGCAATCTGGACTTGAAATTGGCGAAGACAATCCATCCTTTATTCCTTACCACGCTTTTGGTCCTGATAAAGGAACAAGAACTTGCCCAGTATGCAAATATGGACGATTTCACGGAATAGTTTATTTTGTTGGTAATCATCCAAATTGGAACGACATTAAAAAATGGTTGACTTTTTTAGAACAGGAAAGTGTAACACGAAGTACCTATTTGAAAGCATATTTTGTTTACGGAAATGAAAAAGAGTACGACAAAGACACACGACAAAAGGAATTAGAAAAAATTGGAATTGAACTCAATTTAAAAAATGTTGCCTTAACTTTTGTGCCCTCAATGACAGACAAGGAAAGTGAAGTGAACCTGAATAAAATAAATCCTAATGTAGAAAACACTTTTGTAATTTACAGGCATCGAACAATTATTGATAAGTATATTGACCTAAAACCAACTGAAGAAAATTTTAAAATTATAAAAGCTACCTTGGACAGAACGCAAAGTGACTATTTTAACTTACAAGAACCAAAACACGACTAAAAATGGGCTGATCAAAAAATATCTTTGGCTAATTTTATTCGACGAGTTTCCCAATTACGATAGGGCATTTTTATGAGCATTGTTTTTTGGCACTTAGTTTAAAGGCGTTCAAGAGGCATCGTGTCATCCCGACAATTTTTAGTAATAAAATTTTTCAACCCCTACTTTAAATTCCACCCAAAAGCTAAATTTTACCCCCAATTTTCGCGTTAGCGGTTGAAATTAAAGCTCCCAATAGCTTTGGGACTATATAAACTAAGTGTAGAAACATTAAATTAAAATTTAGATTTTTCTTGCAAAAAGCACCAAAAAGTGGTGTATTTCGCAAAAATTATCTCACATGAATTCAGCTAATAATTACCCCTAATTTTCGCGTTAGTAGTTGAAATACCTTTGGGGTGGTTTCGATCCTCAACACATTGGGGATCAACCGACATATTGGGATTATAGTTTTATGAAAAAACCTCAAAATAAATACTTAAATCGGTTTATTTGGCTAATTTTAAACAACAATTTTCACCCAAGATGGCGGGATTGGTGTTTAAATGTTTATTTTGATGGTTTGCGTTAAACATATGCCGTGGGGAGTTGCTTCAGTGATAGATAAAATGAAACAGATATATAAAATCACCTATCCTACTAAAAAAATTTACATTGGAAAGGACAGTGTTGGAAGTCATCGCTATTTTGGAAGCCCTGCCATGGATATTATAAATAAAGATTTTGAAAATCTTCCGAAGGAAATACGCATGGACTATTCAATAAGAAAAGAGATCTTATGGGAATCAGCAACTGCAACGGAAAAAGAACTTTCAGAAAAAGAAATTGAATTTATTAAACTTTTCCGATCAAATAATCCTGAAATTGGTTACAACCGATGGCCCAAATTTAAGAGCGATAAGGTATGAAATTCGGTAACAGAATAAAAATATTCTTAATTAATATTGGGGTAATTTTATTTCTACCTTTTTTTGGTTGTATTCCAGAAGAAACAGGTGAAATTACTAACATAGAAGCAAAAGTTGAAGTTGATTCACTATTGTTTAAAGACTCAAGTAAATTTTGGAAAATTAAAAAAAATGAATTGATCAAAGTAGAAGAATCTACCCAAAAATTCTTCTATCCGAATAAGTCTTATTGTGGTGGAGCACTTTATGGAATCTATAAAAACAAGGAATTAATTAGAATTGAATCGACTTATAATGGCGAGCTCGGGTATTCAACAAAAAATGTGGATTTTGAAAAAAATGAACTAGTGAAAATTATTTATTACGAACATTTCCCAGAATGGGATAAGTATTCCGAAAAATATCCTGACCTAGATGATATTGACCCAGAAAAAATGACCTATTCTGATACACTTTACATTTTAGAATTTGGAAAAAAAAGATCATTCGAAAAATACGCAGGAAAAAAATTAATATCGACAGAAAACGACGAAGAATTAGTGGAAAGTCTTGTAACATGCATGGAGATAATGAAGAACGAATTAGCCACAGAAAAACGATTGGTAAAATAGTGATACCATATCTCAACTATAAACCTCAGACTGAACAAGCCTAGCTCAAATACAATGATATCATCCAAACACAACCGAGAATCTGGATGCTCTTATCCCGAAACCACCAAACCCAAACCCTTCATAAAAATTCCACCCAAAAAGCTAAATTTTAACCCATTTCGCGTTAGCGGTTGAAATGGCAGCTACCCCCAACTTGTTGGGGGGACTATAATGGAAAACGCGACGCCACTTTGTTGGTTGATCCCCACCACGTTGGGGATAGAAACCAACAAAGTGAGAGGAACGCCCAAATAAAAAATCTACCTGTGACAATGAACCTTTTTAGTTGGTATATGTACAGCTTTAAAATTCAAGGTATGAAAACATTATTTTCTTTTCTTTTTACGTTTGTCCTTCTTGCAGGTATTGGTTTTTCGCAAGTTAATTTAGGATCGATAGCAGGCGTTGTGACCGTTGATCAAGTTCCGGTGGAAAATGCTATTGTTACGTTAACCCACGAAACCACGGGTAAAAATAGTATTACCAAAACGAACGTCAAGGGTGATTTTAGCTTTGTCAACTTGGCGGTTGGGAACTATGCTATAAGGGTTGACCACGTTGAATATCTTTCTTATTCGCGGGTTAAAATTATGGTGGAAGCTGGTAAAAAAGTGACCTTGGCAATTGCGCTACTAAATCAGCCAATCCTCCTTGATATGGAAGAAATAGCCCCTACGGAAAGTGTTAAAATAGAGAGTAAAAAAGAAAAGTACTCGTATGGATTCATTAACCCGCAAAGTGATGGTTTAGATGCACCAAATTACAATACCGAATCGTATAATTCGATTGAAGAAAATGGTTACCGGTTAACGAATGTGAATCCGCTTTCGACTTTTTCGATTGATGTGGATGCTGCTTCGTACTCGAATGTGCGGCGTTTTTTATTGTCGGGACAAAAACCTGAAAAAGGGGCTGTGCGGATTGAGGAATTGATTAATTATTTTAGTTATGATTATCCCGAGCCTGTTGGGAACGATCCGTTTTCGATTACGACCGAAATTGGTGATTGTCCGTGGAATAAAAATAAATTAGTACATATTGGTTTGCAGGGTAAACGGATTAAAAAAGAAAATTTACCCCCGAATAATTTGGTGTTTTTATTGGATGTATCCGGATCGATGGACGCGCCAAATAAGTTGCCTTTGCTAAAAAGTTCGTTTAAATTATTGGTGAATGAACTAGGGAAAAAAGACCGAATTGCCATTGTAGTGTATGCTGGAGCGGCAGGTGTGGTATTGAATTCGACAGTGGCGACGAATAGCACGCCAATTCTTGAAGCTTTGGAAAATTTGCAAGCTGGTGGATCCACCGCAGGCGGACAAGGGTTAGAATTGGCCTATAAAATTGCGCAAGAAAATTTTATTAAAGAGGGGAATAACCGTGTGATTTTAGCCACCGACGGTGATTTTAACGTTGGGATGAGTTCGGATGATGCTATGGAAAGCTTGATTGTTAAAAAAAGAGAAACAGGCATATTTTTGACTTGTTTGGGCTTTGGAACTTGGAATTACAAAGATTCAAAAATGGAAACTTTGGCAGATAAAGGGAATGGGAATTATGCCTATATCGATAATTTGTTGGAAGCTAAAAAAGTATTGGTGACTGAAATGGGCGCTACCTTGGTGACGATTGCAAAAGATGTGAAAATTCAGGTTGAATTTAACCCGGCCTTAATTGCGTCGTATCGGTTAATTGGATACGAAAATCGGTTATTAAATGCCGAAGATTTTAATGACGATAAAAAAGATGCTGGAGAAATTGGAGCCGGACACTCGGTAACTGCTTTGTACGAGATTGTGCTAAAAGGCGAAGAAGGTGAACAAGGTACTACTGTGGATCCGCTCCGATACCAGCAACCTGACCAAAATTCGAATGAAAATAAAACCGCTTTTAGTGATGAATTGTTGACGGTGAAATTTAGGTACAAAGCACCTGACCAAGACGATAGTAAATTGATTCAACGGTATTTAAAGAATACGTTGGTTCCATGGGAAAAACTATCGAATGACTATAAATTTGCGGCAAGTGTGGCTGGGTTTGGCATGTTGTTGAGGGAATCTGAATTTGCCAAGAACCTTACGTTTGATCAGTTGATTGAATGGGCCAACCAATCGAAAGGTCAAGACGAAAATGGGTACCGTGCAGAATTTATTCGCTTGGTGGAAATGGCAAAGGCGATTTATAAATAATTAATTTGCACCCGTTTAATTGGAAATTTGAAGTTTATTTACGAATTTCACAGAAAATAATGTGGGTATGAAATTTATAAGCGCTCTCCAATTTTGTTTAATTTTTCTGCTTTCTGGTCAGCTTTTTGGCCAAGGAAAAATAAGAACTTACACTTCCGAAGATTGGGATTATTGGGAATATACGATTGGCAGCGAATCTGGAAAGATTAGAACCTACACTTCTGAGGATTGGGATTATTGGGAATATTCTGGAAGTGGTTATTCGGGTAAAATTCGCACATATACGTCCGAAGATTGGGATTATTGGGAGGTTGATGGAGGTGCCATTAAAATCAAAACCTATACTTCCGAAGATTGGGATTATTGGGAAATTACTGGATCGGGCGTAAGTATAAAAATGCGTACGTATACGAGTGAGGACTGGGATTATTGGGAAATTTCTGGCGATGCCACTGGAAAAATTAAAACCTACACTTCAGAAGATTGGGATTATTGGGAAATTTCTGCCGACCTAGCGAGTTTAAGCGTTCCAGCTAGAATGGCGGTTATTTTTGTGCCTATCTTTACAAGTAGCATTTATGTGCAAGGAATAATAAAATAGAAAAATGGCCGTTAGTGAATAAAATTTCATTTTATGCTAACGATCCTAAAAAAAATTCTTCCGTTTTTGGTTTTAACTTTCAGTGTACCTAGTTTTTCGCAAAATAGAAATGATCTTGGCTATTTGTATTCAACAGATTACATGATCACCAATGCCTTGGAATTCCGTCATTTGATGGACAATGGATATCGTTTTAAAGTTGGAGGTTTTCTGGGCAGTGATATGGATTACCGGTACCGCGAAAGTATAATTTCAAGTACCGATACTTCTGTGTCTTTTGAAAATTACTTCAAAAACACTGCTAATTATGGTATCAGAATTGGGTTAGATAAACAAATGGGCGCCAGCATTTTTTCTTTCGGTGGAGATATAAATTTGGCCTATCGAAGTGTAACGCAACAATATTCCTATCGAACTTCGTTTATGACCCAAGATTCGATTTACCTCTTTGAGCCTTTTGGGGTGAATAATGATCTATTCTACAATTCTTCGTACATCGTTGAACAATACTTTGTACCAAGTTTGCGCCTTTCATTTATGATGGATGTGCCTCTTGGGGATGCCTTTTTAATCAATTTTAACATAAGTACAAACTTTGGATTGCCAATTTATATGGGGTCCAAAACTATTATAGATCCTAACAACAAATTTACAAGCCCACCATCTACATTTGACTTTAATACTGGCTTTGGTTTAGGATTGCGATATATTATAGGAAGTACGCCGTTTGAATTTAAAAAGAATAAACTATAAAACTACTTTCGATTTTAAATTTCATTCAGGATACTGATAAATCAGACTGTCAATCACCGTTCCATAACCAATTCCATAGGCTTCGTTTGAAAAGAAAAAAGGGGGATTGTAAAATTGATCATCCGAAGCAACTCCTTTTTCAAAGTCTTTCAACTTTAACAAATAGGTGGCAAAATCGTTTGATATCGCATAAAATTCGATTTTGATAAGATCGGTATTTAATGGATAAACTTGATCTGAAAGTTCAAAAGGTAGATTGATGTTTTCTGTTAGCCCAGGGTTAAGATGAATTAATCGGTGAATTGGAAGTGGGATTTCTTTCCAAATTGTATCTTCAGGCATATACCCTTGTTCGGCGATATAAAATTTAAAACGAGCATATTGTTCTGTTGGCGATTCGGCATCAAAATAAATTGTTGGGGTCGACTTAGGAATCGAGAAACCAAGAGAATCGGAAGTTGCGCTGGTATTATAATTAGGATAAAAATCAAATTGGGAGTAATTTATTGGGAAAGGCATTTGTGTCATAACTTCATGACTTTTTCCTTGATAATTGAATGAAATGGTGTAATTCTCACCATAAATGCCTTGAAAAGCTATTTCTGATTCATAAATTCCATTGCCAAGGTTCAAATAAAAAATCGTGTCAGTTGGTGTTTGTACCTGCACGTTTTCTGGCGAAGCTTTTACCGCATTATTTGTTC
>JADZFJ010000091.1 GCA_020849935.1 Crocinitomix sp.
CTTTGGTTGAAGTGCCCGAATAGTTTTTTTTCGCAATACAATTTTAAAAACCTCGAAATCACGCTCAAGCCGATCTCGTCTTTCAGTGCCTTTTTCTCCGTAAATTTCGTCTTTAATTAATTTCCAGCTTTTTGTCTTCATAACAATCAAATCTTTTCGCCGATAATGGCATATACCATGGGAATTTTAGCACTGACATGGTGGAATCTAAATTTTTTTGGTGATTCTTCTTCCATCGCATTAAAACAGTTGTAAGGCGAATAATCGTATTCATCTAAACAGTTGATTTTAATGTTTTTATTAATCAAGCTATTCATGATTTCACCGAGGCCGTGGTTCCAAGTCACCACTTGACTGGTAAACTTTGCATCTCTGTCTGCGTAAGTGCCACTTTCAGTTTCAATGATGGGCGCTCCATTTTTGTAATCATATTTTATGCTTTCAAAATTGTCGTCATACATCCAAACAAATGGATGAAAATCAACCAAACAGAGTTTACCTCCTGGTTTTAAATACGTAGATACAATTTCAGCCCAACGTTCGATATCGGGCAACCATCCCACCGTGCCGTACGAAGTAAAGACAATGTCAAATTCGTCTGTTAAAAAATCAGGTAAGTCATACAAATCACAACAAATAAACGTGGCGGTTTGATTGATTTCTTGCGCTAAATTATTGGCTTCTAAAATTGCTTTATCGGACAGATCAACACCTGTTACAATCGCCCCCATGCGTGCTAGCGACAACGTGTCTTGACCAAAATGACATTGTAAATGCAAGATTTTTTTTCCAGTCACATCCCCCAAATAACTCAATTCGATGTCATTTAACGAACTTTCTCCCGCAAGAAATTTATCCATTGCGTAAAATTTGGATTTTAAATGCGCTTCAGTGCGCTTATTCCAACTGTCTTTGTTTAATTCGATATAATTTACTGGAATCATACTTAATAGGTAAAATTTTTCATGGTGAATTTATTGTGCGATAATTCAAAGCCCAAACCTTGATAAACCGCTACGTTTTCTATTCGTTTTTTATTGGTAGTTACTTCAATTTCATGGATTTTACTCTCAATCGCATCCTTTTTAACCGCTGTCATCAGCAATTTTCCAACACCTGTTCCACGGGAGTTTTGAGCGACAAAAAATTCTTGAATTTCGCCCACAAGGCCACAATGATGCAATAAATATTGTTTATGTAAACTAATAAATCCAACCAAGTTTTCGCCATCTTCCGCCACAAAATACGAAATGTGTCCGTTTTGAAGATTTACGCGAAATAGGTCTTGAAAAACAGAAAAATCCAAGGTACACCCTTCTAATTCACACATAAACGCATAAATTTGGTCGAGGTCTTGGAAATTGGCTTTTCGGATCTTCATGTCTTTGAAATTTCTGAATTAAGGGGTGATTGATGCAATTTTTTCTCCTACCACCGCCGCAATTTGCATCAAAAAGGTTTTGTCGTCATTGGTATAAAAATTCTCAGAAGTATGTTCCGAATCAATCACGCCAATAATTTTGCCTGCTGATAAGATAGGAATACTTATTTCGGATAATCGAAACCGATCATCAATAATATAATTGCCATCTCGGGTGGTATCGCTAATTACCCGAGGAATGCCAGACTGAAACACCCGTCCAACAATTCCTTCACCCGGTTCAATCCGAATTGGGTTTCGAATGATTTGATTTTTACTTTTATTGTCACCAAAAGCCGCCATTTGAAGCAGACTTTTTTTCTGCTCATCATATAAATAAATGACCAAATCAATGTATTTGCGTTCTTGAATTATATAATCACATGCGGTCCAAACGATGTCATGCAGCGTTTCCGAATTTTTCAGTAAGTTTTCTAATTGGTTTGTTGTATTTGTATCTTCGGTATTATTCATAAGTCCTGTAATAATGCGCAATTAACTAAAAAAGTTTAAAACAACGGTGGGAAATGTAAATTTTTGTTCTTTTTTATTTTAAAGTCGCGATCTCAAATCTTTTTTACATGCATCTGCGAGTTGGGGATGCTCGATTGCGAATTCTAATAAATCTTTATCAATTTCTTTTTTGTACAATAAATCCCAAACTTCCAAAACGCCAAGGGTATTGTGTAAACGTTCGGACAAGTGCATTTCATCGCCCACCGAAACAGTTCCTTCATCAATCACCCGCACATAAATTCCTGGAAAAGGTTGATTGATAAATTTTTTGAGTACGGTTTGTGTACCCATCCGAATGCCTAATTTAAAACACGGTTGGCGGGGTTGTGACACTTGAACACGGGTATTTCCAAGGTAAAAAATATCGCCGATTTGAACTTGTTTTTCATCCAATCCCTTTACCGTTATATTTTCTCCAAACATACCATATTGCCATGCTAACAAAGGGAATTCAGCTTTCCAAAAATCATAGTGATCTGCTGAATAAATATAACAGGCCTTGTCAATCCCTCCGTGATACCTGCGATCAATCACGGCATCGGTCTCAACGTCCGTTTTTCCTAAATAAATAGGTTGATTGATAGGAGATTTAAAAATGCCTGTTTTGACAGATTTTCCGCGCCAACTGACCATTTTTTCTTGTCCAATATTTACCGAAACTACTTCCATTTTAGGTTATGGGGTGGAGGAGGAAACTGGAATTACTTTTCCATTGATCCATTTATTTGCATTTAAACTAAACTCGGCGATAAACTCGGCCATTTCTTCTGCCGACACGGCTGCTTTATATCCAGGAAAAGCTTCTTCTAACATTTCGGTTTGTGCCGATCCAAGCGCCAAACAGTTCACTTGAATCTTGGCTGATTTTAATTCCTCTGCCAAACATTCTGAAAATCCTGCCACAGCCGATTTGCTTGCACTGTAAATACTCAAGCCCGGAAATTTAGCACTTCCTTGAAATCCACCCATCGAACCGATGTTGACAATGTGTCCACCATTTTTCATAAAAGGAATGGTTGCTTGACAGGCTTGAATGAGTCCAATGATATTGGTGTCAAAGGTCTTTTTTAAGTCGTCTGCTGTGATTTCGAGAATTGGTTTATTGACCAAATAACCAGCGTTGTTAATCAAAATATCAACTTCGGAAAGATGTGTTCGGATTTGGCCTTCTAAAACTTCTTTAAAATTAGCAGCTGTTAGATCAATTCCCCCAATTAATAATTGATGGTTGGTTGATTTTTGCAAAAATTCTAAGGTATCAAGATCGCGTGATAAAAGTAATACTCGATGATTTTGAGCCAACAACAGCGCTAATTCTTTTCCTATGCCTCTGCTTCCGCCAATAATGAGTATTTTTTTCATAACGTTAATTTATTCGTCAAAGGATACAATCACCCTTTCAGAAGTTGGATGTGATTGGCAAGTTAAGATAAATCCTTTCGCTACTTCATCTGCTTCTAAAGCATAATTTAAGTCCATTTTTACCGTACCTTCTAATAATTTAGCACGACAAGTGCAGCAAACACCGCCTTTGCATGAATAAGGAACGTCAGCATCTTTATCTTGCGCCGCTTGAAGAATGTCTTTGCCTTTTGTATTTAAGGTAAATGTATATTCTTCGTCATCAATAATGACGGTTACTTTACTATCAACAGCCGTTAAAGGGGCAGCTGATTCATTTACAACCGGTGCTGTTGCAGTAAATAATTCAAAGTGGATTTGATTCGCAGGTAATCCTTTCGCCAAATAAAAATCTTTTACCATCATAATCATCGCTTCCGGTCCACAGGCATAAACACCATCTATGTTGATTCCCGTTTGATTTTTATCATAAAAAGCTTGGCATTTACCGCTATCAATTCGACCATTACCAGCGTTATCAGCACTTTGGCGACTGAAGCTATAAGTTAACTTGAAATTTGAATAACATTCCGCCAATGAATCCAAAGCTGATTTAAAAATGGTTTCATTTTCACTTTTATTGCCATAGTATAATTGCACTTGGCTACTTGGTTCGTTTTTTAAAACCGATTTTATCATTGAAATTATTGGCGTAATTCCTGATCCTGCTGCATAAAAAATATAATTTTTAGAATTGGCTGCATTGGGTTCAA
>JADZFJ010000092.1 GCA_020849935.1 Crocinitomix sp.
CAAATATTCAGATGAAGTGTATTTTTTTTCGATGAGGTATTCGGCTGCGGCAATAAAATCGTCAAATACATTTTGTTTTTTTAGTTGAATTCCTCCATCGTGCCACGCTTTTCCGTATTCTCCACCTCCACGAAGGTTTGGAACGGCATAAATTCCTCCTTGCTCCATCCAAATGGCATTTGACAAACTAAACGATGGGGTTAAACTGATGTTAAATCCGCCGTAGCCGTATAAAATGGTTGGATTTTTCCCGTCTAATTTAATGCCTTTTTTATGGGTGATGATCATTGGTATTTTGGTGCCGTCTTTAGAGGTAAAAAATACTTGCGTTGATTCGTAATTGTTTTTGTCAAAATTGATTTTCGGCGACCAATAATCGGTTGATTTTTTGGCGATTGGATCGTATTCAAAAATACTTGAAGGGGTGTGGTAATTACTGAAGGTATAATACAATTTGGTTTCTTCTTTTTTACCACCTAATCCGCCAGCAGTTCCAATACCAGGCAAGGCGACATCGCCAATTAATTTTCCTTGGTAATCGTATTGTTTAATTTCTGAAACGGCATCTTTCATGTAATGCGCAAAGAAAAATCCGCCGCCAGTTGAGGGGCTTAATACGTTTTCTGTTTCAGGAATAAAATCAACCCAATTTTCGGGGGTTGGTTTTGAAAAATCGGCAGTGACGATGCGCATGTTTGGTGCATCTAAATTGGTGACAATGTATAATTTTGATCCTTCGTTTTCAATGATGTACGAATCTGAATCGAAATTATTGACCATTGTTTTTAAGGTTTTTTTAGGATCTTTTAAATCGATGATATACAATTCGTTGCCAGATGTTGATGTTGAAGCTGAAATGACGAGGTAATTATCGTCTTGCGTAACGGAACCACCGACATAGCGTCTTTTTTGCGTGGCTGTTCCACCAAAAATGATGGCGTCGCTTTTTTGTGGGGTACCTAATTTGTGATAATATAATTTATGTTGGTCGGTTTTTGCTGACAGTTCGCTGCCTTCTGGTTTGTCGTAACTTGAATAATAAAAACCTTCGTTTCCTTTCCAAGACAATCCGCTGAATTTAACATCCATCAAGGTGTCTTCCATTATTTTTCCGGTGGTGGCGTCCATGATGATGACTTTTCGCCAATCGCTTCCTCCTTCTGAAATGGCGTAGGCTACGATTTTACCATCTTTGGAAAAACTAAGGTCGCCAAGGGAAATGGTGCCATCGGTTGAGAATTTATTTGGATCGATAAAAACCTCTGCTTGACCGGCGGCATTTTCTTTGTACAGAACATATTGATTTTGTAAACCATCGTTTTTATAATAATAGGTCACCCCACCTTCGACAAAAGGAGCACCCACTTTTTCGTAATCCCACAATTCGGAAAAACGGTCTTTTATTTTTGAACGAAAGGGGATTTTGTCCAAATAATCAAAAGTGAATTTGTTTTGTTCTTTGACCCAAGCGCCTGTTTCTTCGCTCATATCGTCTTCTAACCAACGGTAAGGATCTTTTACAACGGTGCCAAAATAAACTGTGCTATCGTTTTTTTGTACGGTTTCTGGATATTTCATGGTTATTTCAGTTTCGGATGTTTCTGGATTGCCCGAGCAACCTGCAAGGATACTGAGGCTTGTGGTGATGTATAGAATGGATCGCATTGGTTCTTTTTTTTCTCGAAAATACTAATTTGTTTTTGTTTTTTGAAATTATTTATTCGGTTGGTTTTACAGGCTGACAAATGGTTTGATTTTATCTTAATTTCTTTAGTGACAAGAATTCTGCTTTTTGGTTGGGCTAATAAAATTTTATTACTTTTGCCCGTTTTAAATTTTTTGTGATGAAATTTTATCTTTACCTATTGCCTCTTTCGCTATTGATGTTCTCATGTCAAGCGGATCCTGAAGAAACGAATGCCTTAGAAGATGGTTCGTATGACGCCAACAAGGAGTCGATGAAAGATGCGGAACAAGAAGATCCGATGTCCTTTTTAACAGTGGATGCTACGTGCGATAAAAACATGATGGGCAATTGGGTGTTGGAAGGTACTATTTCAAGTTCAGCGTCGGTAGTGACGTATCATGATTTTGAATTTAAGTTAGATTTTTATGACAAGGATCAGACAGCGGTTGGCAGCGAATCGTTGTTTTTAGAGGAAAGTTTATTACCCGGAACGACCCTTGATTTTAAATTAAAAACATCGCCAAGTTCGTTAGACGGCAAAGCTAAATCAGTTGAATTTCAATTGGTGGACGCAGGGACAAAATAAGTACCTGTTTTTGGCTTAGGGCGGAGGTTATTGTTGGAGCTCTTTATTTTTTTCAAATAAAAGCGACTAACCGCAGACCGACTTTTTTTGGTTGTGAAGGGGAAAGTTTTGGTGAATTGTGATCAAAAAAAGGAAGCCCCAACTTATTTTAATGGAATTTTATTAATTTGGTGTCCCAATGGGTGGTTTTTTTCGCAAAATAAGTATTATTGGTATTATTCTGCTGGTTGCTGGTGCTGCTTTTGGGCAACGAAGGGATCAATTTGAACTGGGGGATTCGCAGTATTTAGGTTTTCATTTTGACGATGATTTTTTATTTGCCCCCAACCGCGATGAACAATATACGGGCGGCATTGCTTTTGAATATTTAAGAGCTTTTAAATCAACTAGCGACACTAAAAAATTGCTGAATCCGTTTGGGGGTGGACCGCGTTTTTGGACTGCCACTTTTGGGTCGGATTTATACACCCCCTACAATGTTTCTGATTCATTACTTATTTTAAACGATCGGCCTTTTAGTTCGTACACTTACCTTGAAATTGGGATGATTGCGTATGATCAATCGCAACAGAAAAGACTTTCGGGAGAGGTTTTTTTGGGGATTATGGGGTCGGACTTGCCGGGTCAGGTGCAGAGTTTTGTGCATCAATTTGGTGAAAGTGCGCCGGCCAATGGATGGATTAATGACATTGCGCAAAAAGAGACATTTGTACCCAATTTTAGGTTTACCTACCAAGAAAATTTAGCGCGTTTTAAAAAAATTCGGTTGTTACCCTTTAAATGGCTACAAATTGGCAGTGTGGCCAAATTGAATGTGGGATTGTATTTGAATAGCATAAGCGCTGGGCTTAAATTTTCGGGGTTTAACCGCTGCCCAACCAGTGGAGTGGCATTCAAAAATTTTAAGCTCCGCACCGATTTGTCGGATGAAAAAACGGATAAACTAAAATTGACTTATTATTTTCAACCGCAATTACAATTAATTGGGTACACCACGGCCTTACAAAGTTTGCCTTGGTTGAATAGTCCGTATTTTTTAACGGGGGATTTGATTAACCGTGCGGTGGTGATGTTAGAAGCTGGTGTTAATTTGGAATATAAACGGTTTCGGATGAGTTATACGGTGCAAGCCCGAACAAAAGAGTTTATAAAATATCGGTACGATTGGCATAGTTGGGGAGGCGTAACGATGGGATTTTCGTTTTAATTTTATCGTTAAAAATTAATTCAAGATAGGAGGAACACGATCGCTTAATTCTTCTTTAGGCTGCACCTCAAAAGCGATATTATCTGCGTATTTTTTAATTTGATCGACATATTCTTTCATGTCAATGTCGCCATCTTCGTAAAACCAGGTGCATTTAACGGTTGTTTTGCCTGAAGCTTGGAGATTTTTTAAGGCGTTGAATATTTTTAACACCATGCTTGAACTTGAGGAATTTAAATACCGAAAGCTAACGGTGATAAAGGTTTCCTTGCTAGGTGTTCGGTAATAATCGGTGATCCAATCAATAATTTTAAAGTAGAAGGATGCGGCATCCTCCGGCATTGAAATTCCTCCAAATTGGAATTCTCCATTTTGCTTCAGTATAAAAAATGGCGTTTTATCTGAAGCATCTAAGACTAGATTTTCCATACGAGTTAGTTATTAAGTGGTAACTGAATTTAGGTATTCTTTTCTGAATAGCCTTAAAAAAACAAGAATAATTGAAGTTTATTAGACAAGGATTTGATTGATACAGACGAAAACGGCAATCGACTGGATGAATTTTTTTCTAGTATTAAATACCTAGAAAACCCATCATTGGTCTATCATTCAATTATTTAATTAAATCTTGAATTTTTTCTTGATTGGAAGGAATCGGCCAACTTGATTTCGGTATCTTGAGTATTCGGGATACTTTTTCAATGAAATAGCTTCAGAAAAATCAGAACTGCCAACAAAAAGTAAGACCAATAACAAACAGCCTGCAATTGACCAATTCACCCAATGCCCGGTGGCAATGACCGAAAAGAAATAGAAGACAATCCAAATAGATTGTTCTGCCGCATAATTTGGATGGCGCATATAGGCCCATAAACCTGTGTGCGTGAAGCCTAATTTATAATAATCGTTTAAAGGTTCACCATTTTTGATTTTAGCATATTTGGCTTGTTGGTAATTGTATTGTTGCTGATCAGCCACAAATTCCATGACAATGAGTAATAAAATAATTCCTGCCACTAGATAATCGACGAATCCAAGTGGTGTTGTGCTGGTCATTGCTTTTACAGCAGGCAAGGTAAACATTAAAATAAGTGCCATTTGATAGGCAGAAATGAAAAGTAGGTTGAATAATTGCCATTTCCATTTTTGTTCAAATCCTGGTTTTGCGCGTAAAATTGACCAACGATAATCTTCTTCGCCTGTCCAAAATTTCCAAGAATACCCTCCTCTGCGGGCAAAGTTAAATGTTAAACGAATTGCCCATAAAGTAACCAATACCGCCATCACATTCATCCGCGGTTGAAAATCGGTTGCGTATGCTACAATCCACACATAAGGCACCGGCATAATGCTCCAAAGTTTATCTACCTGGCTATAATTATCTGTAATGGCACTTACCACAAAACATAAAAACGCGGCGATTCCATAAACCCACAATAAAATTTTCATGGTTTCCATTTGAACTGCATTCAACGGTTCGTCGTACATGTAAGTTAAAATGGGCACTGCAATGATAG
>JADZFJ010000093.1 GCA_020849935.1 Crocinitomix sp.
ATTTATGGGGTACCCTGAGTCAGAACCTTATCCTGTAGTAGGTCTACGACAATAATTTTGAAATCATTCAGGCTATGGATTAATTTTATTACAATAAATTCCGTTTTTTTTGTTAGATTTAACTGTTTGATAGTGAGATAAGAAGTGACCTAAAACAAAGGACTTATTTTTCGAACCTTTGCGTAAAAAAAATTATTGATTGAGTCGAATGAATCAATCCCCTTATTCCTTTTTTTAGGTAGTCACGACAAAACTGGATGACATTTTGAATGAAATAATTCTATGGAAGGTATGGTAAGAATAAGCGTACTGGATAAGCATGATTTTGTGATAGATAATATTAGATTGCAGTGTGATTCAAAAGAAAAACGACTAAAACTAATTTCATTTTCAAATTCAGAAGAAGAATTTTACGCTTGCCCCACGAGTCAAGAAATCGAGGTTCTTATGTGTGATGTAAATTTTACATTAGAAAAAGGATTGAGCTTTTGTAAAAGCCTACGCAAGAATTTTTCAGAGCTGAAAATTCTAGTTTTCAGTTAAATTATTGATTTAGATATCATTGATAAAACCAACAGTAAGAAAATGATCGGTGCGATTGATTTTCTCATTTCGAATAGAGTCATTTCTTCAAATGATATTAATTAATGGCATGTACATTTCTAGGGTTTTACCTATTATAAATTAAACATTTACCCTATGTTATAACTGAAGATACCCTATATGGGTTTTTTGGATGTTTCTTTAACTTGCTCTCTCAATAAACAATAACGGTTAAAACGAGGGATATGATAAGATCTAATAAACAATACATGAGTAATTCCCTCGAATATGTATACAAAAGTGAGATTGGGGAACGTACGCGATACGCCGCAAATACCGGGACGACGGAAATGAGTGTTGCCAATTCCAACTTAAATTGTAGTTGTACATTATATACTGTACTTCAATCCAATTCATCAAACGGAACGTTGATTAAAACAATTACTTTGAATGGGACGAAATCTATAACAAAAGGAATGGAAAGGCTTTATACGGAGTCGAATGACTCGACTCCGATAATTGACATAATATCCGAAATTGAAATCCCGGCAATATCTCAATATTCAATACAAGAATCTTTCGCTATTAGCATTGAAGTGGCTTTTATACTTCAATTCCAATATAAGTTAAGAGCATCAATACAAAACGGTTCAGAAAACATTATTGTTATTGCGGAAAGGGTAGGAATTTCATACCCTCAGTTAAAATATTTTTAACAAAAACGAAAATTATGGCAGCAGAAACACAATATACCGCTAAGACAGGTATGGTGAAAATTTCAACAGCGAATTCAAACCTAGATGGTTCGGGAAATCTAGGTACGGTAATTACTGGAGGATCGAATGGTACATTGATAAAACATGTGATCATAAAGGCTACAGGAACGGGAAATGCCAGTACTTCACAGGGAATGATTCGATTGTTCATTGATGATGGAACCAACATTAGATTATTAAAGGAAGTTGATATACCATCTACTGGGCAGTCTTCAACAGACGAAACATTTGAAACGATACTTTCTCTAGATTTTAAATTGGAATCAGGATTTGTTTTGAAAGCCTCGACACAAAACGCTAACGCATTCAACATTATTGCTGAAGGACTAGATTTTGCTTATTATAATGCGTCTGTTAGACCAGAAAGCACAAACTACACGGCAAATACTGGTGTTTCAACTATAACAACACAAAATACTGCGCTGGATGGTTCTGGTACTGTTTCCACCTTGATCACTGCGGGAGTTAGCGGTTCGGGTTGGAATGGATTAGCTATTAATTCGATTAATTTGAAAGGATATACGGATGTGACAAGAGGTATGATTCGCTTATTTATTCAAAATACAGGAACAGGCGCTAGTAACACGTTTTTGCTTACTGAAGTACCACTTTATCCAGTAGATGCATCTGCTACCTTTCAAAGCTTCCAAGATCAAGTAGAGTTTGTTTCAACATTTCAATTGCAAGCGGGCTATAAAATTGTTGCTACTATTGAAAGTTCTCAGGGTGAAAGTATTGCTACAGTAGTTGATGCTATGGATTGGAAATATCCTTCTTAATTATTAATAAACTAACACTGATATTATGGCAGAGGAAACTCATTATACGGCAAATACTGGAATGGTAACCATTTCCACCGCAAACTCAAATTTAGACGGCACGGGTACACTTGGGACTGTTTTAACTGGAGCAAATAATGGCACATTAATTAAGTCTGTTTTTATTAAAGCTCAGGGCAGTACACAATCTGGGATGGTCAGACTATTTATTTTTAACGGAAGTAGTTCGATTTTACTGCATGAAATATATATACCAGAAAATGCACAAGCTTCAGTCAACAAATCTTTTGAAATCCAACTTGATTTAAATATAACTTTAAAATCCGGATTTATGTTGAGAGCCAGTACGCAACAAGGGAACACTTTCAATATCATAGCTGAGGGCATGGATTGGTCATATTATTCTAGCCAAGTGAGGACGGATACGACCCAACAAATTACGGTAAATGGCAGGGCCAGTATTTCGACATCTAACTCAAATTTAGATGGGACTGGTTCACTCGGTACAGCTTACACGGCTGGGTCTTCATCAAATTTTAATGGTAGTAGTATTCGCACTATAACGATCAAATCAACGGTTAACGTATCTTCTGGAATGATTCGGGTCTTTTTGCAGAATTTAAGTTCGCAGAAATTTTTATTGACAGAAATATTGGTAGACACAGAAACTAAATCTGCATTGGATGAATCATTTGAACGAACTGTCTTATTCGAAGACGATTTAGATATACAAGCTGGTTATTCGATCTTGGTCTCAACACAACAATCCGAAAATTTTAGAATTGAAGTAGAAGGTACAAACTGGAAATATGCTTCTTAAATTAAATGATTAATAAAAAAAAATTGAATTATGAAAACGAATAAAATAAAAGTAGATTTGAGTTTGAATAAAGAAACTGTAACTAAACTCAGTGACAATAACAAATTACATGTTGGTATTCCTGGAACCCTTACCTCGTGGATAAATCAGGAAGTGCTTCACGCAGGGAACTGTAGAATCAGAGAAGCAAGATCGTGGGGAAGAGGGGACCATGCTTTCGCGGAAGTGTTTACTGGTGCCCATAGCAATGACTGCTGATTTAAAGCAAAACGTAATAATAAAACTGCTATGGTAATAGGAATATGTTAAACTCAACTAACTCCATTCTAGAATCTGTCGTTAATAATTTTGATGAAAGCGTAATTAAACGGTCTGGACCGGGACTTTTGTCTGGAAAAACTGGTACAGCATTATTTTTACTTTATTACTCTCGATACTCTGATAGTGATGCAGCCATGACACATGCAACAAATTTAATTATGGATGTCCATAAGGCGATACAGAAAGGATTTAACTATTCTACGTTTTGTGATGGGCTCTCTGGCTATGCATGGACTCTTGAACATCTCATTCAAAATGAATTTTTGGATCATGAAAACGCGTCAATTTTGGATGATCTTGATCCAATTCTTTTCGATTGGTCTATAGATTTAATGAATAAGGGCGACTTCGATTTTTTAGCCGGGTCGATGGGCACGGCAATTTACTTCACTTTGAGAAATCACCGAAAGGAGTGTCAATTATACCTAGCAAAATACTTAGATTTGTTGGAAAGTAAGGCCACAATTGAAAA
>JADZFJ010000094.1 GCA_020849935.1 Crocinitomix sp.
CCGAAAAAGGGGCTAATTCAAGTTCAAAATCCTCGAGGGCAATCCTATTCTTAATCGTTCGTCCTTTGTATTTATTTTTGATCTCGAGGAAATAGAGTTTTGATTCGACATAATTCCGAATCCTTACTTTAAACCGATTCCCTTTTTTATTGTGATGATCTTGATACAACCTAAAATCTTTGGTATCAAAATAAAGGGTTTTATAGGATGAAATCAAATGCCCTTCAATATTCAACACTTGATACTTTGATTTCAATTCAACCAACAAATCAGACAAAAGTGCTCGTCTAAAAACAAACTTTGTATCTGTCCGATTCATCAACTTCACACTGTCCATTTCAGACAACGAAATGTCTTTAAAATGGTGCAAGGTTTGAATATCTTGATTTTTAAGTAGTGTCATTTGAGTGCAAAAATAATCTAATTTTCGATTTGTTAACTTTTGTCCAAAAAATCAGTTTTTTGTACGATTTCAATCTAAAAAAAATAAAGGTGAAAAGAACTGAAAATTGACCTAGGGGAAACAATGTTTACAATTGTTCGCTTTTGATCTACAGGAAATTTGTATCTTAGAACACTTCAAGAAAAAAGCTGACCAGAAACAAAGCACATGGCAAAAAAACAACTCACCATTTCATACGAAGAAAGCACCTATCAAACTGTGGCAAATCCAGGTTTTAAGGAGTTGATAGATGCCACGATTCTGTTTGCGAAAAATGCCTATGCCCCCTACTCCAACTTTCGCGTAAGTGCGGGGTTAAGGTTAAAAGACGGCACCATTTTATGTGGGGCAAATGTCGAAAATGCGTCTTATCCAGTTTCTATTTGTGCCGAACGTACGCTCATTTCCAACACCATTGTGAATTACCCAACCACCCTCATCGAAGAAATTGTTGTTTACGTGGACAAAGATTTGAATGAACCCGTACCGCCTTGTGGCATGTGTCGCCAAGCACTTTTGGAAGCGGAACAACGACAAAATTCAGTGATTAAATTGAGTATGGTGGCAAAAAACGGAAAAATTCTCACGGTGGCGTCTTGCAGCGATTTATTGCCTTGGTCGTTTGACGGCTCGTATTTAGATTAATTATTCATCCTCATCAGGTAAAGGATCTGGCGGAGGCAAATCACTTTGGTTATACGATTTTGACAAATACGTCAACGGAATGCGCACATTAAAATACAAAGTTTTCAATTTGTAGCGCCCTTTTTGACCTGCTTTTGAAAAATACAGTCGGTCGCACACCCCTTCCAAAACCTGATTTTTAACTTCAAGACCTAAATTAGAAGTAATGTGATATTCGTCGTCCACCGAAATAACCACAAAACTATTTTCGCACGTTTGCCCGCGTCCACTGGCATAAATCACCTCTAAAAACGAGACATATTTTGTCGCATACAAGGTCGCCATTTCCGTGTTTTTCATCAAATTGTACACCAAAATCAACTTCAAAATCGCGTCCAAATTCACCGGATTTTCCTTCAGCACCGCCAAACCCAACACCTCTAAATCTGGTAATGGCAAATTATTAGCAACACCTTCTTTAAATTTTTTCTCTGCTTCCGAGGCCCCATAAGGGTAATAATAATCCTGAAAAATATTCCCATAATACAAATGATGATAATCGGTAGCTGTAAGGCTTGTATCATTGTCCAAAAACCGATTCACCAATTTAGGGTAATAATAAGTTGATGTAGAGTCCGAAACCGCCACCTTCACCGCATCAAAATTCACTTCAGAAATTACCTGTGCAGCACACACTTGGTAAAAAAAAGTAAAAATCACTACCACGGAGAATTGCCTCATACAAACTTTTTATTGCAGTATAACTCTAAAATTTAAAAGGTTACAAAAAAGGTGTTTTAAAGTGTCTACAATTGTTCAAACAATCAAGACTTAAACCAGCTTTTTTTCAACACAACTACCATTGCAAAATTTCATTATTTTAGCTATATTTGTAGCTAACGAAACATAAAAAAGTTTAGAGTTCAATTCAAAATTTGGAAGTAACTAAAATTGAACAACGAGTTAAATACGTAGCTACTTTTCAAAAAGGCACAACATGAGTTTACAATTTATTACCGACAGTGAAGGCAAAACAACAGGTGTGTTTATTCCAATAAAAGAATGGAATAAAATTAAAGATAAATACGCTGAAATTAATAATGAAAATGTTGACATTCCGCAATGGCAAATGGATGAGGTCAGAGAAAGATTGGAAGAATACGAGAATAAACCAAGCATCGGCCTAAACTTTAACCAAGCAATGGATGATATAGAAAGTGAACTGTAATGTATAAAACCGTTTTACTTCCGCTTGCAAAAAAAGACATCCGAGAAGCCGCGCACTGGTATAATAGCCAAAAAAAAGGACAAAAGGCCCTGATTCTTCCCTGCCTTTTCGTTTAAAAGAGGTTTACCCCAACCTTAATTCCAGTAACTGAACCACCAGTCCATTTTAAAATCCAGATGCTAAACCCTTTTTTTTATGACCTAATCTTTTTGAAATCAGGAGATTTTGCCACCTCGTCCCGCTATTCACTATAGTTGTCATTTTGCAGCATAAGTCAACTAGGTTGTTTTACATGTTTCCGTTGGTCACACGCAAACAACCAGTTGGCTATATGCGCCAAAACGCCAAGCTGCCGCTGCTATCGGGGGTGGGAACGCCTCGATTCATCATCAAATATTGACAATAGTCATTTAATATAGATTTCTTAAATAAAAATAAAAATCTAGGTGTTTATACTGTTTTTTTGTAAAAATTAAAGACATATCTTGCACACCTGATTTAATTAAATCGTGTTAAAACAAAATCGAATAAAAGAGAAGTCCGCTCATTTATTTGACTGATTGATTGAACCTAATGTAAAACACATATAAAAAAGAACCAAAAAATGAACCAACCAAGCGCACTATAAAATATTTCAATCGTGGTGCGTTTTGACGAACGCCACCCTTAACCAAATTACTTTTGACCAACCACCAAAAGAACATAAAATGAAAGAGCAAACAACCAATAAATCTACGAATGCTTTCCTAAAAACCGATGGTGGAAAAACTAAATCCAATGCCATCGAAACGCCTTCCATTTCTTTGCCTAAAGGTGGCGGTGCAATTAAAGGAATTGATGAAAAATTTTCTGTTAATGCCATTAATGGAACCTCTAGTTTTTCAATCCCACTTCCTTTTTCACCAGCAAGGGGCATCACCCCTCAATTGGCACTCGGTTATAATTCTGGCGCTGGGAATAGCGCTTTTGGCTTAGGTTGGAACCTTAGTTTATCGACCATCAAAAGAAAAACCGACAAAGGTCTCCCACAATATTTGGATACAATTGATTCAGATGTATTTCTTTTTTCAGAAGCAGAAGATTTAGTTCCAAAATTCAAAAAAACCGTTACAATCAATCCTCAAACACCAGGTGAAACCGAAACTTTTGAGTTTGATGATCATGGCGATTATATTTTAGATGAACGTGATTCACCCGATGGAAGTTTCAAAATTAGAAATTACATCCCTCGTGTCGAAGGGCTTTTTGCCAGAATCGAACGGTGGCGATCGAAAGAAACGGATGAAATAAAATGGCGGGTGATTACCCGTGACAATACAACATCGCTTTTCGGTTGGACAGCACAAGCCAGAATTTCAGACCCAACTAACGCCGCTAAAATTTTTGAATGGCTTCCCGAATTCGTTTTTGACGACAAAGGTAATTGCGCACAGTATATCTATAAAAAGGAAAATAAAGAAGGATTAGATTCAAACCTGATCCATAACCGAAATAGAATTAAAAATAACGAAATTACATACACCAATACCTATTTAAAAAAAGTAGTTTACGGTAATCGAACACCTTATAAGCAATTTGGCGATCCTTTTCCATTGTCCGATGATTATTTCTTTTCAACGGTTTTTGATTATGGCGAACATGATGAACTACTGCCTGAAAACATTATTAAAAATTGGGATTTTCGTGTAGATGCTTTTTCTGATTACAAAGCAGGTTTTGAAATCAGAACCACCCGTTTGTGTAAACGTGTTTTATTATTTCATCATTTTAAAGGTCAAGGAGAATATGAGGGATTAGTAAGTTCGCTGAATTTTTCGTATGATACTTCTTCAGAAGAAGATTTTACGTTTTTAAAATCTGCGACTCAAATTGGATCCATAAAAAAACCAGATGGAACTTATTCAAGCAAATCGTTGCCTCCAATGGAGTTTTTGTATCAAAAGCACGAATGGAATAATACCATAAAAAACATTCATTCGGATGAATTAGTAAATGCGCCAGAGGGAATTGAAGGAAGCAACTATCAATTCACCGATTTATACAACGAAGGATTATCGGGTATTCTATCTGAACAAGCTGGAACTTGGTATTACAAACAAAATTTAGGCAATGGTGAATTTGATCATACCAAACTCGTTGCTAATAAACCTTCTTTTTCAGGGTTAGGCTCAACCCTACACTTAGGCGATTTGGATGCCGATGGAGGCAAACAGTTAGTTGCCTTTGGAACAGAAATTCCTGGGTATTTTGAAGTAGATGAGGAAAATGATTGGCAAAACTTTCAACCCTTTAAATCCTTACCAACCATTAATTTTGGAGATCCTAACACCCGAATGATTGATTTAAATGGCGACGGTAAACCTGAGGTAATTATTTCTCAAGAACAAGTATTTACATGGTATCCATCCGAAGGAAAAGAAGGGTTTTCATCGGCTCAAAAGGTTGCCATTCCTACCGATGAGGAAGATGGACCAAGAGTCGTTTTCTCTGAGGTCAGCCAAACAATCTATTTAGCTGATATGTCTGGCGACGGAATGATCGATATTGTTCGAATAAAAAATGGCAATGTGTGTTATTGGCCTAACCTTGGTTATGGGAATTTTGGACCAAAAATTTCAGTCGATCAGGCCCCCGTTTTTGATACAACTGATAATTTTAATGCAGCCTATATCCGATTGGTGGATATCGATGGATCTGGAACTTCCGACATCGTTTACTTGGGAAAAAATAAATTTACCTGTTGGAAAAATTTAAGTGGAAATCGTTTTGGAAAAACGCCTTTTGAAATTGATCCTTTTCCTGAAATTGATTCCACCTCTCGAATTACAACCGCCGATATTTTAGGCAACGGTCTACCCTGCATCGTTTGGTCAAGTTCCATGCAAAAAAACGAACGGATTCCGCTGAAATATATCGACCTTTTAAATAGCAAGAAACCTCATATAATGATTGGTTATCAAAACAATATGGGAAAAGAAGTTTCGATGAAATACAAACCTTCTACCCACTATTATTTGCAAGATAAAAAAGCGGGGAAACCTTGGGTCACTAAACTTCACTTTCCTGTTTATTGTGTAGATGAAACCATTACTGAAGATAAAATCTCCGGGTATCGTTTTATCAGTAAATACCAATACCATCACGGATATTACGACCATGCCGAAAGAGAATTTCGGGGATTTGGAATGGTGGAACAAACCGATAGCGAAACCTTCGAAAATTGGAAGAAATCGGATGCTACGAATATTGTTGAAGAATCACTTCACCAAGAACCTGTCATTACAAAGTCTTGGAGTCATACCGGTGCCTTTTTGCAAAATGAAAAAATCTTAAGCCAATTTTCAAACGATTATTGGTACAATGAAATTAAACGTTTTGGTTTTTCACCAGAACACCACGAAATTGAATTGCCCGATGCAAAATTAATTGTTGCACAAGGGTTGGAACTTGAACTCTTAAATCAACTATCTGCTGTTGAATTGAGAGAAGCATATCGCGCCTGCAAAGGAATGGGATTGCGCTCAGAAGTTTTTGCAAAAGATGCCGTTAAATATGGATCAAATCCAGAAGACCTTGAACGTGAACTTATTCCCTATTCGGTGGCAACCAACAATTGTTTCATTCAACTAATTCAACCAAAAGGAAAAAATAAACATGCTGTTTTTACAGTTGTACAAAGTGAAGCAATTTCATACACGTACGAACGTAATCCAAAAGATCCAAGAATTGCCCATAATTTGAACCTTAAATTGGATAAATATGGTCAGATTTTGGAGTCGGTGTCTGTGGTTTATCCTCGTCTAATCGTCGCCAGTGAATTACCAGCTGAAACGAAATTAGAACAAGCTAAAACAACCATCATTTACAGTCAAAATCGGTTCACTAAAGATATTATTTCGGATAATATTTACCGCTTGCCTATGCCGGCCGAGGTAAAAACATTCGACTTAAAAAATGTTTTAAAAGCGCATTTTTTTTATTCACCTTCAGATTTCGAAATTCTATTTTCAGAAAATGATCCTGATGTGGTACTTTACCACGAATTTGATAAAACATTTGAGGCTAACAAAGCTCAAATAAGATTGATAGAG
>JADZFJ010000095.1 GCA_020849935.1 Crocinitomix sp.
AAAAATTTAATTTCTGCTGTAAATTGAAATTTCCCACCTTTTCCCTTTAAAATATGCCCAAGTTGGGGGTTAAAAATCCAATGTTGTGTTTGAGGCTGATCATTTGCCATCGTCGAGGCCAATTCAAAATAATTATTAAAACCGACATAAAAATAATTTTTTCGGTCACCATAATTCCAATACGCGTTGACATCCAAAATAGGCCAAAATTTAGCTGCTTTGCTTTCAAAATTGTACACTAAATTAAACGAAGGACTCACCGAAAGATTGGGTACATATTTTCGTTGATTCAAAAATTTGTACGAAACCCCCGCATCGATTTGTAAATTCCCAAAATAAGCAGCGGTTGTATGGAGTGCGCCAAAAACAGTCAAGTTCGTATCTAAACCATAGCCAACCTCGACAGAAGTCAGTGGCATTGGAATAGGTCCACCAAAACTAATCACAGGTCCCCCCAAAGATCCCCCAACCGTTAACTCCCCTTTGTCAAGCGGTTCAACAAATCGAGCGGGTGCACAGGCTCCTAAAACGAGTGCAACCAAACCAACCACGAAAAACGGTGTTTTTTTCATTATTTCTGCTCCAATAAAATGTGTAAAAGTTCGAATTCGCTTAATTGCGAATGATTTTTTCTGTCCAAATTTGACCTTCAGCTTCAACCGTAACCAAATAAATTCCTTGGTTTTCCAGATTAATCTCAACGCTGGTTTGACTCACCGATTTTTGAAAAATAACCTGTCCCATTAAATTAGTCACAGTAATCAACTTATCTTCTAAACTAGAAAAATTGAGAGTTACCGCACTTTCATTCGTCGGGTTCGGATAAATGTCAAATGAAAAACCAGCCTCTTCTTCGGCAACGCCGCTTGTTAATTCAATCATCGAATATTGGCTAAAAAAGCGCCAAATTTCTTTAGAAGCATTAAAATCGTAAGTTGTTTCTCCGATATCAAACGCCGAACCGGGCCAAGTGTGACCTCCATTGGTTACCTTGTAAAATTCAACCGTGCTTCCTAAAAGTCCATCTTCGTATAAATAATGTGTCACCGTACAACCATCTGTCGGATCAATGTCTGGTAATTCGGTAGTAATCGGCTCGTTGGTACATTCATTAAAACTTACCCAATGCGCCACCACGTCTTCAACAGGCATAAAAATTACGTTTCCATCATACGGTACTGTTTCATCCGCAGTTCCATGAATTTGCATCACCGGCATTGGATGATTCGTAATACATGCGTCAATTTCAGTGAGTGTAATCGATCCAGTTACCGAAGCAACTGCCGCAATTCTTCCACTTAACAAACACGCTAATTTATGACTCATAAAACCACCGTTACTCATTCCCGTACTATAAATCCGATTGCCGTCAATATTATAAGCCGCGTAAATCGTGTCAATTAAAGAGGATAAAAAACCAACATCATCCACATCAGACGTGCCAAAAGCATTCCAATGAGTTGAACCAAATAAATCCACCAAACCCATCGGGTGAACAATAATAAAGTTTGCGGTATCCGCTATCGCCCGAAAATCGCCGTACTGTTCCTGTTCTACATTGTTGGAGCCATAGCCGTGTAAGTTAAACACCAATGGAACAGGAGTGGTACCGTCGTAAGCGGCAGGAATATACACCCGATATTCTCGCGTTTGTCCATCAAAAACGTAACTTCCAGAAGTTGTGGTTTGCGCGTAAATGCCTCCTAAAAAAGAAAGCGTAAAAATTGTAAGTAAATTTCTTATCATAGCCAGTTGGTATTTTTCATACAAGATATTATTTAATCTTGAATTAACCTACCGCTGCATTAAATAATCATGAAATTTGTAAAAAATCGTGCGGGTTTAAATAATTAATTCCAAAAATTCGTTTCGATTTTTCATTGGAAACAATTTTCCAATTTTCTTCGCTTTCAGCCTCAAAGTGGGGTTGGGCAATTCCCAAATCAAAACAAGCCTTGGTATAAAAATCTTCACGCGTTGGGTGTTCATCCGCGCAACCATTAATAATATCTCCAAAATGATTTTTTTCAATCACTTGGGTAATTAATGAAATACAATCATTTAAATGGATCAGGTTTATTTTACCAGACGGATTTTTCAATTTATTTCCAGAAATAGAGCGCACAGGATGCCTGTCTTCGCCACATAAACCAGCGAAACGTAAAATGGTGGCATTATTTCCAAAATAATCCACAATCACTTTTTCCGCCGCAAGCACAGCGCTTCCCGATTTTTTAATTGGTTGTGGTGTTGTTTCTTCCGTTACAATTTCATTGGATTCGCCATAAACAGAAGTGGAGCTAATAAAAACAACCTTGGTTTCTGGATCACATCGCTGCGAAATTTGGTCAATCACCATCGGATAGTCGCCCTCTTTTTTATTTTTACTGTCAGGTGGTAAATTTAACACCAACACATCCGTACCTTTAATGAAATTTTTCCAATTACCTTCTACCGTATTCTTACTGGCTTTAATAATCCTAATCGAATATTTGGAGCGCAACAAACGCATCAATTTTTCGGCAGAACGTGTACTCCCCGTGATTTCGTATCCTTTGTCATACAAAACCTTAGCTAAAGGCAATCCAAGCCATCCAAGGCCTAGTATGGTAATTTGTTGTGGCATTTTATTTCAATTAAACTTCTTCAATGTGTAGGATTCATCTTAAAGTTCGAGTTAAACTATCCCACAAAATTATTAATTAAACGGAGACTTTTATTTTATTTTTTTAACTAACTATAAACAAACTTAAAATTTTCTCCTGCTAGTTGGCGCAAGCGTCCAGCTTGTGCCAAGCAGATTTACGCAGAGGTATATTCCCGAAGGTTTATTTAATACCGCGCTGGCGCAAGCGTCCCGCTTGTGCCTAGCAGGTATCTCTAATGCCTAACAGTTTTCACAACTATTCGCAGAATTTTTTTTGGTTGGTGACATTAATCACCGTTCACTTATATTTAAAGTACTAAATTTGGGGACAATGAAGAAATTTATTCCAATTACCGATTGGTTGCCGCACTATCAAAAAGCTGATTTTTCGGGCGATCTTTTCGCGGGAATAATTGTTGGTGTCATGTTGGTTCCGCAAGGAATGGCTTATGCAATGCTTGCGGGGTTACCACCAATTTATGGTTTATACGCCTCCACGATTCCTTTAATTTTATACGCTATTTTTGGTACTTCACGCCAATTATCTGTTGGCCCAGTAGCCATGGTGGCGCTCTTAATTTCAAGTGGAATAGGGGTTTTGGCCCAGCCAGGAACTGATCAATACCTCGCATTAGTCATCACGCTTTCACTGATGGTTGGGGCAATTAGGTTATTGATGGGTTTATTACGGATGGGCTTTTTGGTCAATTTTATCTCGTCGCCTGTCATGGCAGGATTCACCACCGCTGCCGCGCTTTACATTGCATTTAGCCAATTTAAATACCTTTTAGAGGTAAAAATTTCCAATGGAAAAGTACACGAAGTCATTTATCAAATCGGCTCCCAATTCAACCAAATAAATTGGCTTGCTTTCTTAATAGGATTGAGTAGCATTGCGCTCATCATCCTTTTACGAAAGATAGATAAGCGCATCCCGTTTCCCATCATCGTGGTACTTATTGGCTTGGCAATTGGATATTTTTTGAATTTAGAAAATTATGGTATTTCACTAGTTAAAGAAGTTCCAAGTGGATTTCCTTCATTCGGTGTTCCAACAATTAATATAGATACCTTTAATCAATTGCTCCCGATTGCCTTAACCATTGCGCTGGTAGGCTTTGCAGAATCAATAGCGGTGGCAAAATCAATTCAAAAAAAGCATAAAAATTATCAAATCAATCCTAGTCAAGAGTTGGTGGCCTTGGGCATCGCAAATATTGGCGGGGCATTTTTCCAATCTTTGCCAACCAACGGTGGATTTTCAAGAAGTGCCGTAAACGATCAATCAGGGGCTAAAACTCAGTTGTCAAGTATTATAAGCGCGAGTTTGGTGATCTTGACACTTTTGTTTTTAATGGATTATTTCTATTATTTACCACTGGTTATTTTAGCGTCTATCATCATCGTAGCAGTAGTAGGTTTAATCGATGTTAAAGAAATAAAACACCTTTGGAAAACAGATCGCAAAGATTTTTATATGTTTTTAATAACGGCCATAACAACTTTGGCATTGGGCGTAAAAGAAGGAATTATTGTGGGGGTGGTGATTTCTCTTATTGCTCTTTTAATTCGGGTTTCTTATCCCCACATTGCCGAATTGGGTTTAGATCCTGCTTCGAATACCTATTTAAATGTCGAACGGTTTAAAAAATGCCAGGTCAATAACGAAATGTTGATTGTGCGGTTGGATGCGCAATTGTTTTTTGCCAACACCCGTTTTTTTCAAGATCGCTTAAAAGACTTGGAAAAAAAACGAACAAACTTAAAAGTCGTTATTCTTGATGCGCGGGGGATAAATGGAATGGATTCATCTGCGGTAACGGCGTTGACAGATCTGGTAGAGGAATATAGAACAAGAGGAATTATATTTTATATGACTAGCGTCATTGGACCGGTTAGGGACGTTCTTCGGAGGAGTGGTTTGAGGTCAAAGATTGGAGAAGATAATTTTTTCTTGTCTATCGAAGATGCGATTTCCTATTTTCAGTCAAAAAATCCAATTGACCACTCAAATACTACGCTACAATCCAATCTAAATTAAGCACTTAGTTGTGTACGGTGTTTAATTTTTTGGTTTATGTAGATTGATCTATTTAAATTTTTATTTTTATCCAACCAAAAGTCGGAACAATGAAACACTATGCATTAAGTACCACACTATTTTTAATTGCCTGTTCAACAACCAATAATATGCAACAAGATCAATCGGGAGTGGTTCAGCCTCCCAAAGCAAAAGTGCTTGAGCACAAAATCATCACTCATAACGACACCATCATCGACAATTATTTTTGGATGCGTTTGTCTGATGAAGAAAAAAACGCAAAAAAACCAAACCAACATACCAAAGATGTCTTGGATTATCTAAACGCTGAAAACGAGTATTTGGATAAAAAAATGAAGCATACCGAGCAGCTTCAAACCGCCATTTACGAAGAAATCATCGCCAGAATTAAACAAGATGATGAATCCGTGCCTGTCACGATGAACGGGTATTCATATTATTCTCGGTTCGAAGAAGGACAAGATTATCCTTTTTATTGCCGAAAAGTGGTTGGGTCGGAAACCGAAGAAATTATGTTAAATGGCCCAGAAATGGGTAAAAATCAATCTTATTTTGCCATTGGCGATTATACTGTAAGCGAAAACAACGAAATTTTAGCGTACAGTGTTGACTATGTTTCGCGGCGACAATACACCATCTTCCTAAAAAACCTTAAAACAGGCGAAGTTTATGAAGATAAAATTGAAAATACCAACGGCGGAATCACTTGGGCAAATGACAATAAAACCATCTTTTATACCAAAATGGATCCCGTTACGTTGCGATCTAATCAAATTTATAGCCATGTCATTGGGACAAAATCCACTGCTGATAAATTAGTGTTTGAAGAAAAAGATGAAACCTTTTCATGTTTTATTTACAAAACAAAATCACGAAAATATTTAATGATTGGTTCGACGCAAACTTTGTCGTCTGAATACCGATTTTTGGATGCCAATACCCCGGAAGGCCAATGGAAAATAGTACAACCTCGTCAACGAGATTTGGAATATTCGATCGATCATTATGGCGATGATTTTTACATTACCACCAATTATCAAGCGAAAAATTTTAGACTCGTTAAGACACCTGTTTCAAAAACTGAAAAAGAAAATTGGGTGGAGGTTATTCCGCATCGTTCAAACGTATTACTTGAATCGATTGATATCTTCCAAAAACATTTGGTAGTGACAGAACGTAAAAATGGATTAACTCATTTAAGAGTAATTGATTGGGCAGATAAATCAGAGCATTACATCGAATTTAACGACCCTGCTTATTTGACCTACACCT